>JAAZBV010000059.1 GCA_012513605.1 Desulfatiglans sp.
GTAGCTGACTCCAGGTATTCAAGGAAACGTTCCCTGTCCTTATTAGTTCTAAAGACATTTTGTCTATCGTTTCCTCTGGCTGTTATATGATAAAAGGCATCATGATATTCAATGCGTAATGGCCTGCTCATACAAGCTCCTGTGATTTAATTTTCTTTCTTATAAACTACTGAAGCTATTTTGTCAAATGTGTAGACCTGACACTGATTGCTTACATGCCTTCGATTGTAGGGGGTATGCATCCATATTACGGGAAGAGGGGTTTCGATTACCTTTCCTGTAACTTTATCCTTTGGACGATAAATATCCATGGCGAGTTTTGTTCCATCACTTACCTCGATATATTGAGAGGTAAGCTCATATTTATCGTCATAAATTGCTTCACTGAAACCTGCATATTCACCATGCCTTGAGATGCGGTTGACATCAGATGATGCTGCATTCACGCATAGAGAAATAAAAACAGATAAGATTAAAATCGTTACGAAATAATATTGTTTCATTATTGCCCTCATATTATTTATTTTTCATGCAAAACCGATGTTGTTGCATGAAAGCGGTCAGCTATCTGTATTCAGTTTTCAGCAAAAAAACATTTTAAAACCTTTGGCTGACAGCCGACCGCTGACTGCTGAAAGCTCCATGCAGAAATTTACTTTTTCTGCATGGACATTATTTAACCAGTATCTGGCGTATTGTTTCAAATGGTTTTTCAACCACATGGCTTTCAATATTAAAGAACATAGTGCTTCTGTTTTCCGGGGTATAGGCCGGCCATTCCGGAAGCCCTGCCGTATTAGGGTTGCCGGTTCGAGCAAAGGATACCCACGCAGAACTCATCAAATCCGCCATGCGCTGGGGTTCGGGTCCTTCGCCTACCATGCTTCTCGTAGCCTCGACATTGTCAAACACAAGTGGGACGTCAAGGGCGTGATGGGCGCGCAGCCGCCGGTTATCTGCCATGGTTTCCCATTCCATTAGATAGACATAAACAGGTGCGCCATTCAGTGCGGCCTTTCTCTCTGCCTGGAATGCCGTAGCAATAAAATAACCCTTAAGAGAGTCGGTTGCTACAATAAGGTCGGTTGGGGAGTAATCCGGAAAGGCCGAACGCAGGGCAGGGATCAATTCATCAGCCTTATCAGGCAGAACATTTTTAACATGTTCGATAAATTCTTCATCAGTGTATTTACCGAATTTCGGGTCATTGCCATGAAAAATAGCCATTTCATCCTTGTTTGACCCGATCATAAGCGGAATATCAGCAGATATTGCCGGGGCGTCAGGGATAAAGGGTTTGCGTTTCAGGGCAATGCCATCCACACATGGAACAAAACCTCCTATTGGGACTGTAAGCTGACCAGTTGGAGGGGGAGGGAGAAATGGCGTTCTCGGCTGGGCGTCAAAGATCTTCCTGGCATCTGCACTCATAAGTGCCTTCACATCACCTTCAGCTATTCCAAGATTTTTTAAAAGCCCACGCCCGGTCTCGATGGCCTCGGTCTTTGAAGGGGCATCAAGGCCTGACCCGCTCTGGATAATGGCTTTATGAAAAAGGCCCCTGGCAGGTTCCATTGCCATAAGCATGGCCACCTTTCGTCCGCCACCGCTTTCACCAAATATGGTGACGCTGCCCGGGTCACCACCAAAATTAGCTATATTGTCTTTTACCCATTTAAGACTCATTACAATGTCAAGCATGCCGGCCTGGCCCGATGTGGCATAATCAGTGCCCCACGCTTCACCCAGTTGCAGAAAACCAAAGACATTCAATCGATGGTTTACTGTGACTATGACCACATCCCCTTTGCGGGAGAGATTTTTACCGTTACTGAAGGCATCCCCTCCTGATCCTGATGAAAAACCTCCACCGTGGAGCCAGACCATGACAGGACGTTTCTTATTGTCCAGACCGGGTGTCCATACATTAAGGAACAGGCAGTCCTCATCTGTTTTCTGGCTGCCTGCTGCAGGCCCGCCCGGCCCCACAGACTGCATCGCCTGGTTGCCAAATTCATAGGCCTCCACAGGTTCGGTCCATGGCTCGGGAGGAACAGGCGGCTTGAACCTTAATTCGCCCACAGGTGGAGAGGCATAACGGAGACCCCTGAAAATATAGATACCCTCTTCATGAAGGCCCCGGACAGGGCCATAAGATGTTTTAACCATATTTGGTTCCGGCCCTGTACTGCGGCTTGGGGTATCACATGAAGTCATGCCTGCGATTGTGAAAAATATTGCCGATAAAATAATCAGACGGTGTAAAATTTTTGGGATTTGCATGGATTCCTCCATTAAAAATTGAAGTTACCGGATTCCACAACAGGAAATGGATCCGGTTTTATTGATTTGTTTCGGAAGCAAACTAATCTATATGCAATTTACAGCAAATAATGTATACAGGTATAAAAAAGGCAAAATTGTGTCAATAAAATTATCAGCTCATGAAATAATAGCTAAGGGGACGACCATTAAAATTAAAATTGCTTGACATTGGTTAAATATTCAGTAAAAGTGTGGGCATGCCAAGAATAGCCAGACTAGATACACCAAGTTTATTACACCATGTGATGATCAGGGGATAGAACGCCGCAGGATTTCGGTACAACGTGGGGCAAAGACAGCAAAGGATTATAAATTAGAATGAAATTATATTTTTAATGGTCTCCTCAACCCTCGCGGATCAATAACATTATTATCTATTCCATTACTTAAAAGGCACCGGTGTATCCAAAATCCATCCCTTCCAGCTTCATAGCAACTGATTACCTTTACATCTTCATCTAATCTAAATTTCTCTTTTGCATTTGCTATCTCTTTCCATAAACCTATCATTTCACCAGCGTCTATAGTTATTAATCTCTCCTTGCTGCCGTCACTGAAAGCTAATTTCCATTTCTTATCCGACAGCTCCATTGCCATATACAAATTTACTTCTCTTGTGCTATTATCCTTCTGGATCACTTGGTTCTTGTTCATTTGGTATCCTCCTTTTTAATTGGGTTAAAAAGTAAATTATACCAATTGGCTTCCAAGTGATCCACATAGTATCTACGTTGTTCGATATTTTTTCTCAGGCGCTTGTCCATCATAGCTTTAGCGAATGTGGACTGTACCTTTTTGTTGTTTAATACTCTTTCCAAGGAATTCCCGCCCCTACGAAAAACAAGTGGGTTCCCGTCTTCACGGGAATGACGGTTGGTGATGTGTATTCCACGGTTCAGCCCCTTGTAATCAGGAACCATTATAAGTAAATCTCTCCTGGAAATTTTACGGCACAGATGCCTTATAGATAGTGGCCCTTCCCTCTATAGTATATCCCTTAACAGCAGCAGGGATTAGTATTGAATTGCCTTTTTTTATATCAAGGGAGTTGCTATCAAAGATGTCGGTGATTGTGGCCTTACCCTCTGTACAGAGCATTATCTCAATACCCCTCTCTCCCTCCTTTTTATATGCAGAGTCCTCCTCTGGGAGATTGATAACAGAAAGGATAAACTCCTCGGATGGCGTATTATAAAAGGTCTCCAATCCCATGCTATCACCGGTAATCACCTGGGGTTTGTCAGGGGCGAATGAAAGGATATTTGATAGCTCCTCTTTATCAATATGTTTCTGTGTAAGGCCTCCCCTCAACACATTGTCAGAATTGGCCATTATCTCAAGCCCTGATCCTGATAGATATGCATGAAGCTCCCTAGCAGGCAGGAATATCGCCTCACCAGGGGTAAGCTTAAGCACATTAAGGTAAAGAGGTGAAAGCACGCCTGTGTCACCCGGATACTCTACATTAAGTCTGCACATCCATTCGTATGCGTTGTCTTTACTCCTTAATGGCTGAATTACCTCTAATGCATCGTTAACAAAACCGGCTGCTTTATATTTCTCCATATCCATCAGGCCCATGAAAAAGGCATTTATCCCTGATTCATCAGGTTTTACTTTCAGTATGTTGGTAAACCCTTTGCCACATATCCTTTCAAGGGGTTCAAATAATCTTATGATCTCCTCCGGCTCTCTGAATCCCTTAAGCGCCCACATATCGGTCAGCGCACATATAAGCTCCGGTTTATGGTTATCATCCCTGTAATTTCTGTTATCTGCATCCAAAGGTATGAGATTTATGTTTTCTCTTTTAAAACCTGCTCTAGCCTGTCCTTTATCAGGATGGGCCTGAATGGAAAGTGGTTTTGAGGCCGAAAGCACCTTGAATAAAAAGGGCATCTCTCTTAAGTAATTTTCTGAGACCGATTTACCCAGTATATCATCCGGATGTTCTTCTATAAGCCTGTTCAGGGGGATCAACCTGTTATCAATCACCACCATTGATGGCGCCTTTTTATGTGCACCCATCCACATCTCTGCCTGTGGCCTGTTATGCGGTTTATTACCAAGCAGCTCCGGTATAAATCTCTCTGAACCCCAGTGGTATTCAAGTATCTCATTTTTTATCAGGCATATCCTGTTCATAGAGGGCTCTCCAATATCGGCACGGCAAAAAGATCAAGGATTTTTAGGGACATGGAAAATCCCCAAATACCTTTCACCACAGAGCACACAGCCATTGTCGCCAAGGTTATGCCGGGCCAGGGAGGACACTGAGAATTTATTTAATTAAAGCTCTGTGAACTCCGTGACTCCGTGGTGAAATTTCTTTGTTTAAAAGGCATATTGGAAAATACCAATTCCCTTATCATAAAAAAAGCCTTTTTTTAGGCCAGTATATGTGCTAAAAGCATGTTGATCTATTTATTATGTTTTATTCGATATTGAAATGAAAAAGTCATCTGAAAACACGTTTTTTATTCAAAGATTACTGGTACAAGAGGGCCATTATTATGTTTATGCTTGCAAATGAAGAGACATACACTGACGGGCAGGTCATTTTCAGGGAAAACAGCCCGGGTGACTGGGTATATATTATACTTTCAGGGAATGTGGAGATATTCAGGACCATAGGTGATAAAAAATTTCTATTAAGCAGCCTCAAGGCAGGTGATGTGTTTGGAGAGATGGCCTTTATTGGAAATACCAAGCGGACAGCCTCTGCAGTTGCTGTGGGCGACACAGTTATTGCCGCCATAGACAGAGATACTCTTGACAGGGAATTCAATAAACTCTCATCAGATTTCAGATTCATACTAAAGACCCTTGTAAGCAGATTTACCAACATGAACGGCAGGGTCTCCGAATTGTCTTCAAGGGAGGAGCAGAGGATCAAAAAGACCCTTTCCCTTTCATATAAAGATCATGATAGTTTTGTTAATGCATATACGCACAATATTGGCAAGGGCGGTCTTTTTATAAAGACAGCCAATCCGCTTCCTGAAGGAGAGTCGTTTATTCTCAAGCTTAATCTACCCGGTGTTGAGGAGACACTAAAGATCAACTGCGTTGTTGCATGGGTGAACAGGGATGATTCTCAAGCAGACACTCCTGCGGGCATGGGGCTGAAATTTGTTGATATGAATGTAAACGAGCGTAAGCTGCTTGACCATTATATTGGCTCTATACTTGCTAAATAATAAAAGATAAAATTAAATTAGAATTATTGATTTATATTGATCTGGAAATAAAACCTTTCTTCTATTATTTAATTACCTTATCTATTTAATTTTAATAAAAAATATTTTCCTGCCGATAACCTATATAAGCAAGTATAGTATATGTATTCTATAATAATTATCATGGTTTATTGATTTAGGATTAACCGGAATTTATAACAAAAGGACAAGAAATGGAAGGTATGACAACCGGGGATAAACTATTAGCACAGGATGATATTGATGCCCTTCTTGGACAGGCAGGTCTTGAAGGAGATTATGATTCAGGTAAGAAGATTGAACTGCCTCCAAAGGCCCCTGTTAATAAATCGGCTGTTCGTTTCTCAAATGTAACTGAAGATGAGGTCCATGACACTATTTCCATTCTACTTTCAAAGGCGCTCCTTGACAGGGGTGAGGAACTGAAGATTATCTGGAATGCCATGGGTACCATTCCAATGGCAGCAGGTTTTAATATGGTAATCGAGGATACAGAGTATGAAAGTCTTGGCGTTCTTAAGGAGCATCACCTTGTGGTAAAACAGAAGCCTGTTGAATAGTGTGTCTGATATTGGATTATATTCTATGAATTCGAGTTAAATCTGTACCTCTCTCCCAATCCAGGACTGCTTGACATATGGCTTATAAAATCAGGAAATGAATTGGCTATTAATATACTTATAGCAGAAGATGATCCTGTTTCCCGCCTGCTCCTTAAAAAGGTACTTCAAAAGGAAGGCTATGAGGTTCTTGAGGCGGAAAACGGAGGTGCAGCATGGTCCCTGTTCCTTGAAAACAGGATAAACCTGCTGATTACTGACTGGGTCATGCCTGAGATAGACGGCCTTGAGCTGATCAGAATGATCAGGCGGCTTGATCTTGATTACCATGTCTACATAATAATGCTGACCGGAAAGGAAAACAAGAGCAGCACCCTTGAAGGGTTTGATGCCGGCGCAGATGATTACATTACAAAACCATATGTCCCTGAGGAGGTCCTTGCACGCGTAAGGACAGGGTACCGTATTGTCGAACTCGAAGACAGATATAAACATATCAATCATACACTTGAAAAAAAGAATATCGCACTGGAAGAGCTCCATTCACATCTAGCGCAGGCGGCGCTTGAGATAAGTAATTCATACACAGAACTAAAGCAGGTCTTTAATTTGTCAAGTGACGGCATATGGGTGATTGACAGAGATCATACGGTTATCAGGACTAATGACAGGTTTTTTAAGCTCATTGGAAAAGAAAACAAGGATGTGGCTGGACAAAAGTGTTTTGACATCTTTCCCAGTAATATGTGCAAGGGTCCTGACTGCCCTCTTGTGCGTATCCTCAATGGAGAAGAATGGGTCGAATGTGAGATAGAAAGAGAGGTAAAAGGAAAAGATTTAATCCCCTTCATACTGTCAGCGACACCCCTAACAGGTATGAACAATACTATTAACGGCATTGTGGTGAACCTCAAAGATGTTTCTCTCCATAAAAAGGCTATAGCGCTTGAGAAGGAAAAGATAATAGCCGAGGCCCAGAATCTCTCCAAAAGTGAATTCCTTGCCAACATGAGCCATGAAATCAGAACACCTTTAAACGGGATAGTAGGGATAACAGAGGTTTTACTGGACATGGGACTCGAAGAAATAGAGGGTGAACTTTTGAGGACAATGCTCAACGAGGCTGAATCACTGCTCAGGCTGGTAAATAATATACTGGATTTTTCAAAGATGGAATCAGGCAAGGTTGAGCTGGATAAACAGGTTTTTAATCTGAAAGCCATGATAGATGATATCTCCCGCATCTACACAGTAAACTCAAAAAAGAAAGGCCTGGCGTTTAACATTTCTATTACAGGAGATATCCCGAAAACGCTGACAGGTGACCCGGGCCGCCTGAGACAGATACTTAATAATCTCCTTGGAAATGCCCTGAAGTTCACACATGAGGGCAGTATTTCCCTTGATATTTTTCCTGAAGAGAGGCATCAGGATCGCATAAAACTCCGTTTTGTCATAACAGACACAGGCATTGGGATACCAGAAGAGAGGCAGCAAAAGGTACTTGAAAGGTTTACACAGGCAGACAGTTCTACAACAAGAAATTATGGCGGGTCGGGTCTAGGAACAACCATCTCAAAGCAGCTTGCAGAATTGATGGGGGGCCTCCTTGGACTTGAAAGCCGCGAAGGAGAGGGGAGTAAATTCTGGTTTACAGCTGAATTTTTAATAAATAGAGATCAATTAACTGATCACCACAGTCCCCAGGGAGCTGTTGCTCTGGCGGGAATGAAGATACTGATCGCTGACAGTAATACTATTGAACTGGGCCACCTGAAACAGAGCTTCGGGTCTATTGGCTGTTTTATTGAAGAGGCGTCGAATATGGACAGCCTTTTTTCAACTATTGAATCATCGGTGAAATCCGGTGATATCTTTGATCTTGTACTGGTGGATTATAAAATAGACGGGTCGGACGGTTTTTCTGCCTGTAAAAAAATACGGGAATATAAAAGGCTTGAAAAAACCCCGGTCATACTTCTTACCTCTGTCGGAAAGCCCGGAGATGTAAATATATGCAAGGATGTCGGGATAAACGGATATCTTTCAAGGCCATTCAGTGAAGACGAGTTAAACAAGGTTGTTGAACTCGTCCTGAATGGTCATGAAAACCCGATCACAAAATATGATACATATGATACAGCTAATGATAATAAAACGGAATGCAGTATACTCCTGGTTGAGGATTATCCGACAAATCAAAAAATTGCTTTGCTGCATCTTGTGGGTGCAGGTTATAATGTAGACCTAGCGGAAAACGGCATGCAGGCAATCGAGATGTTCAGAGAGAGGTCGTATGATATTATCCTGATGGATATCCAAATGCCTGTGATGGATGGTTTCGAGGCAACCCGCAATATCAGGAATCTGGAAAAAGAAAACAGGGCAAAAGGGCAAAAATCTGCCGGTTCTGTTATTATAGCAATGACAGCACATGCAATGGAAGGGTATCGTGAGAGGTGCATTAACAAAGGATTTGACGATTACATTACAAAACCTCTAAGGAAGGGTTCCTTACTTTCAATAATCTCTTATTGGGAAAAAGGGGGTTCAGGCAGGCCGGAAACAGGTATGGCTTCCGGGGATAACACCGTCAATGCTGCAATTGGAAAAGAAAATGAAGAGTTCACAGGAGACCCTGTCGACTTTAACAGGATGATGGAGGAGTTTAAGGGTGATGAAGGCTTTCTGATCGAGGTTATTGAAGACTATATCAGCGATGTCTCGCGCCAGTTAAATGAAATTGAAGAGGGGCTGTTAGAAGGCGATTGTGAAAAGATTAGAAAGGAGGCCCATGCTGTCAAGGGAGGGGCCCTGAATATAAGCGCACAAGCCCTCTCATCTGTGGCCTGTGAGCTTGAGCTTTCTGGAAAGAAAGGGAATATAGAAGGTGGGCCAGCTCTTTTTGAAAAACTTAAATATGAGCTGAATAGTCTTGAGGTATTTGTAAAAACAAGAAAATCTGTATTTGAGTCAAAACGGAATAACAGTAAATCTTCAGAAACTCCTGTTTAGGATTGGTATAAAGGTTGGTTTGCTGAATGGCTGATAATATGATAAAAAAACAGTTGTACAGATAAAGAGGATGGAAACAATGATAGATCTGCTGCAAATGAATGTATTACTTGTTGATGATATGCCTTCCATGACCAAATTTATTTATAAAATGATGAGAAATCTTGGTTTTGGCAAGGAGTTTTTTATTGCAAACAGCGGAAGGGAGGCAATGGAGATATTAGCCAGGGAACATGTTGATCTTGTCCTCCTTGATTATAATATGCCTGACATGTCAGGCAGCGAGGTATTAAGCCGGATAAGGGAAGAGAGCAAATGGCGTGACATACAGGTTATTATGGTAACCGCGGAGGCATACAGCGATTTTGTCGCTGAAATTGGTGAGTCAGAGGTTGATGCATACATAATAAAGCCGATCACTGTACAGATTCTTGAAGAGAAGATCAGGCAGGTAATTGACAGGGCAAATAATCCCCCACCTTTGGATTTTCATCTGAAAAGGTCGAGAGATTTTGTTGAGTCCGGCGATTATGAATCTGCTATTAACGAAGTCCTTCTTGCAATGGAGGCCAACCCGAATCTTACCAGGCCTATAAGGGAGCTGGGATATATATATTATTTAAAAGGCGATCTGGAAGATGCAAAAACATGGTTTGAAAAGGCAGCAGGCTTAAACAGGCTGGATGTGTTTTCATGCCATTATCTTGGACAGATATATCTCAGGCAGGACGATATAGAAAAGGCGGTTTTCTATCTGGAGAGGGCAATGAAAATAAGCCCCAGGCACCTCGAAAGGGGGATAGATTTTGCTAAAACCCTTGTAAAAATGGGGAAGGAGAAAAAGGCCATTGAGGTTTTTAACCGTACAATGGAATTATCAGGGAGTACAGTGGGGTTAAAAGAAGAGATTGCCGATTACTGTGTGGAAAACGGTATGATAAGTTACTCAATAAAGTTACTGGAAGGTCTTATTTATGAAAAGCCTAAAAGGGTTGATCTGCTGCTTAAGCTGGGTAAACTGCTTGAAAAGAACAATGAGATAAGCAAAGCGGTTACTCACCTGGCACGGGCGAGTCAGCTTGATAAGGAAAATATCGAGATCAGGTTACACCTGGGCAGGGATTATCTCGCACTAAAAAAACCGATGCTTGCCGAAAAGCCTTTAAGGGAAATATTAGAGGTGAACCCGGATAATAAACTGGCAAGGGAACTTCTCAGACAGTGTCTGTAACCTGTATCAGGATTTTTAAGTATCCTGTGATTGTTTCAGCTCTTTCCATACCTGATGCGCCTCTTTGGCTGCCACATCAATAGATCCATCGTTATTTATTACAAAATCAGCATGGTTGATCTTCTGGTCTATTGGCATCTGTGCAGAGAGTATTTTATAAGCCATCTCTTTACTGATCCCATCTCTTTCCATGAGCCTTGAAACCTGTGTTTCCGGTGATGAGTAAACAAGGATTACCCTTGAAAAGATATCCTGCATGCCCCCCTCTATCAAAAGCGGTATAACAGCAAGAATGATTGCCTTTTTGTCACTGGATATGGCATCCCCTGTCAGGGTAATAAATTCATCCCAGATATATGGATGTGTAAAGGATTCAAGCTTTTCCCTTTTTGAATGGTCATTGAATACTATCCCGGACAATCTCTTTCGGTTTATTGTCATGTCAGGGTTTAATATCTCTTTACCAAAAAACCCGGTAATCAGCTCATATGATTTACTGCCCGGTTCAACCACCCTTCGTGCAAGTATGTCAAAATCGATAATTACAGCACCGAGTGCCCTGAACATTTCTGCTACAGTGCTCTTACCGGTAGCAATGCCACCGGTAAGAGCTATAAGCACTGATTCCGATCCTTTGCGTACATCTTCAAGGGCTGCATGGATACTTTTCTTTATGTGATCAGGTTTTTTCATCTCTTATTTTGTTACTGTGGTTAATATGACGGGGATATTAGCAGAAGCGTTTGCCTGCGGCAAGGGCCCTTGTTTTAAACCCTGATGGTTCAGGATGGCATCCTGGAAATATTGTAGAGACGGGTTTGAAACCCGTCTCTACGGGGTATTAGCCCCAAACGAAAAGATTAACCCTTGATAATCCTTGGAAGAACCATGTGGTTTCTCGAACAGATAGATTTAGGGTTCTGATACGCGCATCCGGCAAATGCCTTTATGTAATTTCTTAAATCAGGCAGGGATACGATTTCATCTACAAAACCGCGTTTTGCACAGTATACCGGCCTTGATTTATCATAGTATTCCTGTGCCAACTGATTCATCTTGTCAATGGTCGGCTGAAGCGGTCTGCCTGCATCCTTTTCCTTTACAAGCCGTCTTGAATATGAGGCAGCAGCAGCTGTTTCACCGTGCATAACATATATCTCTGTCATGGGTGTGCCGAGTGTAAAAACATTGTGGTTATTAGCTGTAGGCCCGCCCATTACATAATGAGCAGCAGCCGTACCCTTTCTTAAAACTATACATATCTGCGGAACGTCGGTCTGCTCTATCGAG
Source organism: Desulfatiglans sp. (assembly GCA_012513605.1). Classification (NCBI taxonomy): domain Bacteria; kingdom Pseudomonadati; phylum Thermodesulfobacteriota; class Desulfobacteria; order Desulfatiglandales; family Desulfatiglandaceae; genus Desulfatiglans; species Desulfatiglans sp. The sequence goes on from JAAZBV010000059.1 coordinate 11,640, forward strand.
TAGATCTGTGACTGGCCAAGACCTAATAATTCTGCTGATTCGGCAATGTCGCCAACATCAATACCTGATGTATCCTGGAGCCATACTATTGGAAGCCTGTCTCTTCCGGCAAGTGTGATAAACTCATTCATCTTGATTAGACCCTGGCGATAAAGTTTTCCACCGATTCCGGGATAGTTGGCATATTCAGGATACTTGGCGCCCAGGAAACCCTGCCTGTTACCGATAACAGCCATCAGGTAACCATCAATCTTTACCAGTCCGGTATAAACCTCAGGACCATAACCGGGCCTGAATTCCATATGTTCACTGTTGTCGGTTAATCTTGCAAGCATCTCTTCAAAATTGTAGCCGCGTTTTTGATTAAAGGCCACTATGCTATTGAGTTCTTCTGCACTGAATTTGGGTTCTTTTGGTTCGGCAACCCTGAAAAACTCGGGATCATAGGCAGGCATCATGTCCATATGTCTCTTGAGTGAATCAAGAACGCCCTTTTCTGTGTCATGAACCTCCTTGAAAAATCCGGTTACATCATGGTGAATCTTTACACTTCCCGGAGGTACCTCCTTGAAATGTCTTGTCGCTTCTATAAGCTGCTCAGCACCTTCTTCATCAAATCCACCCTTTGGGGCCATTCCACCAACAATACCGCCACCACCTACTGCCATATTGGCATCTTTGTGGGCAATTATAACTGTGGGGCTTATTCCCTGGTAACCGCCACCTGCAGGGTTGGTTCCGTAGATGCCGGCAATTATAGGTATACCGAGTGTTGCCAGTTCAGCATGTCTGAAGAATGTTGTACCATTACCTCTTCTATCAGCGTAAACTTCTTCCTGCTCAGGAAGCTTAACGCCGCTGCAGTTTACGATCCATACAAGGGGTACCCTGAGCCTTTTGGCCATGTCAGTAACCCTGAGCTGGTTGTCAGCCTGTCCTGCTATCCATGCGCCGGCTATTACCTTGTTATTAAACCCGATAACAACAGCCCATTTTCCGTTGATTTTTGCAAGACCATCAACCACGTTGGTTTGTTCTTCTTCGTTGAACTTTGGGTTGTAGATTGTATGAAGGGGGGTCCATGTACCGGGATCTACCAGATACTCGATCCTTTCCCAAACGGTCATCTGGCCTCTTTCTCTTATCTTCTCGTCAGGAATACCCTGGCTTTTTACAACTTCAATTGCTTTTGCTACTTCTTCTTCTACCTTTTTGATATCAGCTATGTTTTCCTGTGCATCTTTTATTTGTTTTTCAGTGAGTGCTTTACCTAAAGGTGTCATTTCTTCAAAATAACGTCTCATTTATCTCCTCCTGGTTCTTTTTGAGATCTTTTGTTCTAATTAAAAAATGATCACCCATGCCTTTTAAGGAATGGGTGATCGTCTGTAAGCCATAAAGCCTGAAATTATATCTCAGGAATGATATCCGCCCGCAATAATAAAACGGGCGGATAATAAATTACTTGGATTTCTTTACGCTAACAAGGTCCTGTCCAACGATCATCTTGCAGATGTTTGTTGAACCCTCAACAAGCTGATAGGCAGGTGCATCGCGATAGTACCTGGCTACAGGGTATTCTGTTGAATAACCATATGCACCCAAGATTCTCATGGCAACATTTGCAGCCTTTACAGCTATCTCGCCGGAAAGATATTTTGCCTGGGCTACCTCAATGGTGTTCCCGAGGTTGCCGTTGTCCTTCTGTATTGCTGCCTTGTAAACCATAAGCCTTGCTGCCTCAAGCTCGCATGATACCTGTGCAATAAGGTCCTGGTTCATCTGAAAGTTACCAATTGCCTGACCAAACTGCTCACGCTCTTTACAGTATGCTATTGCTGACTCAAGCGCTGCCTGTGCCAAACCAATACCGCCTGCTGCTGCGGAAAGACGGCTCTGGTTGAGTGAACCAAAGACTATCTTTGCGCCGTCGCCCGGGTTTCCAAGGATGTTTTCTTTTGGTACCTTACAGTCTTCAAGGATAATCTCGCCTGTGGGTGTTGATCTTGTACCTAATTTATCGAGGTCTGTAGTTGTAATGCCGTTAAAGTTTTTAGGCTCAACAACAAATGCTGAAAGCCCCTTTCCCCTTGCTTCCCTGTCTGTGTAGGCATAAAAAATAATGGCATCGGCTGCTGAGGCGTTTGATATCCATGTCTTGTAGCCATTAATGAGCCAGTGATCACCCTTGTCTACTGCTGTTGATTTCATGGACATAACATCAGAGCCTGCATTGGGCTCTGTAATACCAAATCCGCCAACATATTCGGCTGTTATCAGTTTTTCTACATATTTTTTGCGGAGTTCGTCGCTGCCATATTTATATATTGTGTAAGCGCAGCCAAGTGTCTGCATGTTCATCTGTACCCTTAGTGAACTGGAGCCCCTTGCAATCTCTTCTGTAAGAATCATTGCTGCAAGCCAGCCCATATTGTTTCCGCCGTATTCTTCGGGGATAACCGTGCCAAAAAAACCAAGCTCACCCATTGGTTTTAAAACTTCTTCATATGGAAAATAATGTTTTTCATCCCATTCATCTGCAAATGGCATTACCTTTTCATTGATAAAATCCCTTGCCATGTCACGCAGCATCTGCAACTCTTCACTTAATTGAAAGTCCATAAACCTTCCTCCTTGATATTAATATTTTATGCTGTTTATCTAAAAGCTAATTTATAAAAAAAACCAGTTAGTTGTAAAATTTTTATCATTGGGAATAATATACTATTAGAGCATTAATGCAATAAAAATATTCATATTTCAGCTATATTAGCTATATTTATTAATAGTGCCCATCCAGAATGAACCGAATTCTGGATGGGGCTTTCAGCAGTCAGCGATCAGCAGTCAGCTAATTCTATGTCTTTTTTTTGTCTTTTGCTGAATGCTGAACGCTGATGGCTGACCGCTTGCCCGTCCTCCGCAGTAGCACTGCTACGGAGGATGGAAATCCAAAAACGACAGTTTTGGATGGACACTAAGTAGTTACCTTTGCGACTTTGTCTCTTTGTGTGAGATCGAGCTTTTTTACGAAACCATCAAAAATGGCTTTTATCATTTAAAAAGTTCAGTTATAGATGGATGAAAAGATCGAAGCTCAAGGCTGAAAGTTCAAAGCCGGAAGCTGAAGGCTTCTTATAAAATTACATATGGAGTTTCCATGTCATTTAAGAAGAACGATATAAAACACGAACCGCTTGAGATACTTGTTATTCTGGCACACCCTGATAAGAGCAGCTTCAACCATGCAATAGCTGAAACCGCTGTTACACAGATTAGAATGAATGGTCATGTTGGCATATTACATGATCTCTATGCAGAAGGATTTGATCCGATTTTGCCTGGCCCTGAAATAGCCTCTGATGCACCATTGCCTGATGATATCCAAAAACACTGCAATGATCTGAAAAGGGCCGATGGAATCATTATTGTTCACCCAAACTGGTGGGGAGAGCCCCCAGCTATATTAAAGGGATGGATTGACAGGGTTATAAGGCCAAATGTGGCGTATAAATTTCTTGAAGGGGATAATGGTGAAGGTGTGCCAATAGGTTTACTAAAGGCAAGGTCAGTAATTGTATTCAATACAGCAAATACCCCGGAACCAAGGGAGCGTGACGTGTTTGGTGACCCTTTAGAGCTCATCTGGAAAAACTGCATCTTTGACCTGTGCGGTGTGCCAGATTTCCACAGGGAGATGTTCAGGGTAATAATCACCAGCACTGAAGGGATGCGTAAGAAATGGCTAAGAGGGGTTGAGGAGATGGTGGTAAGGGTTTTTCCTGCGGTAATATAGGGTTTAACCTGTAGAGGCGAAAAATATTTCGCCCCAGCATCATGCGTCATTTACCGGCTATAAAATTGATGATCTTTTCTGTCTGTTATTAATAAAATTGTAGAAGGGGCACGCTGCAGCGTGCCCGTGGGCACTGTGCGCTGTGCCCCTACAGGGATATTTTATTTTTGGGTAATAAAATTGATTGGAAGCTGGATCTCATTGGATGGGGTTTTACTGATCTCAACCTTTGTTTGTGCCTTCTTTTGCTTTTTACCCCGCCCCTCATTCTTCATATCAGGAAACAGCACCGGCTGTTCAAACAAACGGTAATCAGGGCACTTTTTAAACCTGGCACACTTTTTACATATCGCGATACTCACCTTGGGCATTGATTTTTTTCTGGTGCATAAAATAAATGACATCTTCTTATAATTTCCCTGCGCGATATGAATAATTGATTTTCTATACAGGATTCATCTATAATCCTGTTTTATTGTTTTTATACATACCATACTGAATCTATTTTTAACAACAGGCTTTTTTATGGAGGAAATATGAAATCGAGATCCATTATTTACGTATACCTGTTTTTTCTCCTCATAAATTTTACAGTCACTGCAAAGGGCATTGATGAATCGGAGATACCTCCCCAGCTTAAGCCCTGGAAGGAATGGGTGCTTAAGGATGCAGAAATGAATTTCTGCCCGAGCCCCTTTAATAATGGCAATGAATATTTGTGCCAGTGGCCTTCAAGGCTTGAGTTAAAGCTGGGCGATACTGGCGGCGCCTTTTCTCAGGAATTTATTGTCTATGCAGAGGACTGGATCACGCTTCCCGGTAATAACAATGCATGGCCATATGACCTTATGGTGGATGGGACCCCTGTGCCTGTTGTAAACAGAAAAGGGCTGCCTTCAGTCCTGTTAAAAAAGGGAGGGCACAGGATTCAGGGCGCATTCAAATGGAAAAACATGCCTGAAATGATAAATGTCCCTGAAAAGACCGCTCTTGTTGATCTTGTAATAAATAATAAACCGGTTCAATCACCCATGCTCGATAATGAGGGCAGGTTGTGGCTCCAGAATAAAAAGAGTGCAGAGGCAGAGGAAGACAGGCTTGATATTAAACTCTTCAGGATGGTGGATGATAATATCCCCATGTACATAACAAACCTTGTGAGGTTATATATCTCCGGGCAGGCAAGGGAGGTCAAACTCACTGATATCCTGCCTGCAGAATTTATCCCCATGGAAATAGAGAGCCCGCTTCCTGTTATGATTCAGGAAAATGGCGATGTTATTATCCAGGCAAGACCCGGCAAATGGGATATCTATATAAAACAGAGATCAAAAGGCCCTGTTAACAGCATAGGCCCGATTAACACCCCTTTTGGTCAGGAGATATGGTCTGTAAAGTCACAGAATCATTTGAGGATGATAAACATAAAGGGTGTTCAGGGTATTGACCCTGGCCAGACTGATCTGCCAGGTGAGTGGAGGCAATACCCTGCCTATATCATAAACAAAGGCGATACCATTGTCCTTGAACAGACAAAAAGGGGAGACCCATCGCCTGCGCCTGATCACCTTACCATGATGAGGACCATATGGCTGGATTTTAATGGTGATGGTTATACCATTAAGGACAATATAAACGGCACCATGAGCAGCCAGTGGTATCTGGCAGTAAATGAGCCACTTAAGCTTGGCAGGGTTATACTGGATGGCGTTGACCAGCTTATTACCAGCCATGGAAAGGATAAAAAATCGGGTGTTGAGCTCAGAAAAGGGCATATAAACCTTGAAGGGGAATCAAGGGTTGAGACAGGCAAAAATGTGATACCGGCAGTGGGGTGGGATCACAATGTACAGGAGCTCTCTGCAACCCTTAATCTGCCTCCGGGGTGGCGGCTTATAAATGTAGGAGGCGTGGATTCAATAGAGGGCACATGGCTTCAGAACTGGGGAAACCTGCTTGCGATTTTTCTGGTGCTTGTGATCTCAACCGCTGTGTACAGGCTCTATAATATCAGGTATGGCATTATTGCACTTATAACCCTTGTGCTTACCTACCATGAACCGGATGCACCCGGATCAGTTTTTATAAGCATTCTTGCTGCAACAGCACTGTTACGCTTTATACCTGCGGGCTGGTTCAGAAAGATAATAGAGGTGTGGAGAATTGCCTCTATTATAGTGCTCTTCATTTTGGTTATCTCATTTATCGCCGGTCAGGCACGCACAGGTATATACCCTCAGCTTGAAAATCCAAGGAGTTATTCAGGGTATATGTATAAAAATGCACATCCTGTGATGATATCTCAGAAGCAGATGGAACCAGAAATGGCTCCTATGGAGAGGGGCAGAATGCCTATGATATCAAAGATGGCTGAGAGAGCTGAGGATGCGTTTACTCTCTCGGAAGTAACTGTATCAGGTGAAAAATGGAAGGCAGGAGGCTTTTCCAGCCAGAGCCAGAATGTCATGCTACAGGACCCAAAGGCCCTGATACAGACAGGGCCTGGGCTCCCGCAGTGGCAGTGGCATTCATATGCATTGCGATGGAACGGGCCGGTTGACTCCTCGCAGAATATAAGCATCTGGCTAATATCTCCATTTTTTAATCTTATCCTCTCATTTGTGAGGATTATACTTATTCTTATCCTTACCCTCATTGTAATAGAGATCAAAAATATTAAGATCGGAGGCATGAAGGCAGGGGCAACAGTCCTGCTTTTGATTTTCATGCTTATCCCTGTATCTGAAAACAGCTTTGCCCAGGAGAGAGGCGATTTCCCCCCACAGGCCATGCTCAATGAATTAAGGAATCGTCTCCTTGAAAAGGATGATTGTTTTCCATACTGCGCTGACAGCCCACAGATGGAGGTCACTACTGATAAGGATAACCTGCGCATTATCTTCAGGGTGCATGCAACAACTGAAACAGCGGTGCCTCTGCCCGGCTCTTCCATTATGTGGAACCCTGAGGAGATTTATATGGGCACGACCCCTGCACAGAATCTTTACAGGGACAGTAATGGCATCATGTGGATACATGTGCCAAAGGGCATACATGATGTTGTCATGAGGGGAAAGGTGCCTGAGTCTAATGAATTCCAGGTGCCACTTACACTCATCCCTCACAGTGTATCCCTTAAGGTAGATGGATGGGGTGCCTATGGTGTGGATAAGGATGGCCAGGTTCAGGGGAGCATAAAGTTTGTAAGGCTTGAAAAAAAGAGCATGGAGGGCTCTACAGACACCAAGCCGGTCCTGCCGCCCTTTTTCCATATTGAACGTATCATCTCTCTTGGTATTGACTGGCAGTTACACACGGTTGTAAGGCGTGTTACCCCTGCAAATGACCCTGTTGTTGTCTCTATCCCCCTTGTTAAGGGTGAATCAGTAATAACAGGCGGTGTGAAGGTGGAAAACAACAGGATAGTTGTGAGTATGTCGCCAGACGAAACTGAAAAACAGTGGTCATCCACAATCACCCCTTCAAATGAGATATCACTTAAGGCAAGTGATACTATAGAATGGACAGAGACATGGATTCTTGATGCAAGCCCCATATGGCACTGTGAACTCTCCGGTATCCCACTTATTCACCATCAGGATGCATCAGGTCAGTGGCGTCCTGAGTGGAGGCCATGGCAGGGTGAAGAGATAAAGATAAATATAACAAGGCCACAGGCTGTCCAGGGTAAGATTGTTACTATTGATAATGCAAGGCTTACGCATACACCAGGGAAACGTATCAGCACCTCCACCCTTGACCTCAATATCAGGAGCAGCCAGGGTGGGCAGCATAAGATAATGATCCCTGAAGGCGCAGAGCTGAGGCGGGTTATGATTTCAGGCAAAAGCCAGCCCATAAACCAGGAGGGAAGAGACGTAACTGTCCCGCTTAATCCGGGTGTACAGCAGGTTAACCTGGAGTGGCAGGCCGAGACCAGTTCAAGGATACTGGTATCATCTCCAAAAGTAGATTTAGGAACAGAGGCGGTGAATGCATATGTCACATTCAACATGCCGCAGAACAGGTGGATACTGTTTGCTGGCGGGCCTGTGCTGGGGCCTGCCGTACTATTCTGGGGTTATCTGGTGGTTATAATTATTATTGGTGTGCTCCTGGGCAGGGTAAAGTTTACACCCCTTGGAACAGCTTCATGGATATTGCTCGGGCTAGGGCTTACGCAGGTTCCCCCATCTACTGCAATAATGGTGGCAGGATGGTTCATTGTAATGGGTTTAAGGAATAAGGCGGTTCAGAACCAGAGGGAGTGGTTATTCAACATTGCACAGGTAATCCTTGCAGTATGGTTTATAGCGGCCATGTCAGGTTTATGGTCTTCAATACAAAGCGGGCTCCTTGGCATACCTGATATGCAGATAGAGGGAAACAGGTCAACCGATTATATGCTCAACTGGATGCAGGACAGGGTAGCATCCGAACTTCCGCACCCCTGGGTGATATCCCTTCATATCTTTTTCTTTAAAGCTCTCATGCTCTTGTGGGCATTGTGGTTAGCATACTCACTGATACTCAAATGGCTACCCTGGGCATGGGGCTGTTTCAGTGATGGAGGGATATTCAGGAAAATGAATATGTGGAAAAGGAAAAAGGGTGAGAATATCCAGCCTCCACCTATAAAAGAAAGGGGGGGAGGCGTTTAGTTGAAGGAAAAGCGAAAGACATTAAGAGCCTTCGTAGGGTCAGGCATTATACCAGATCATAATTTTGTAGAGACAAGGCATGCCTTGTCTCTACGCGGTGGGGTGTAAAACCCCACCCTACTTTGGAAAAAGGTCGAATAAAATCTCAAAAAACTTTGTGTCCTCCCTGGCCCGGCATAGCCTTGGCGACGACGGCCGTGCCCTCCGTGGTGAATAGCATTTTTAGATTTTACCTTTCCTTCAACCTTCAGTCTGCTATTCATCATGTAAATTTTAATGTAAACGTTGTCCCGACATCCGGTTTTGAATCCACACTGATCGTCGCATGATGCATGCGTAAAATCTGCCGCGAAAGGCTGAGGCCGATCCCTGACCCCTGCTTTTTGGTTGTAAAAAATGGAATAAATATCTTTTCAAGGGCCTCTTCAACAATCCCGACACCATTATCCTGTACAGTTATTATTGACCCTCCTTCTATTCCAAGCATGGCTGTAAGGGTAATCTCAGGATTTGCTCTCTCTTCGACTGCCTGTATGGCGTTTAAGATCAGATTTATCATCACCTGTTCCATTAAATCAGGATCAACAGAAAATTCAAGGCTCTCAGGTTCCATCTGCCACCTGAAAGAAATATTATGCTCTGTAAGGGTGTTATTCATCAGTGTTTCAATACGTTTAAAAAATGTTTGAATGGAAAGGAGTTTGAACTTGGGCGTGGGAATCAGGGTCATATTCCGGTAGTTGCTTACAAAATCCATTAACCCATGACTTCTTGAGCTGATGGTTTTTAAGGCATCGATCAAATCCTTAATATCATCCGGGTTAATGGTTTCATCCTCCTTATCAATCATTCCAAGCATGGTGGATGTCATGGAGGATATAGGGGTTATTGAATTCATGATCTCATGGGTCAATACCCTGATAAGATTCTGCCATGCCTCAAGCTCCTTTTCTTCCAGTTCTTCCTTGATGTTCTGTATGGATATCAGGATATTTTTTTCCTCCTTTAAAACAAACGGGTGACTGTAGATTGAAAGGTATCCTGTCTCATTTTCCATACGAAGGTTAATGAGCTTTTTTTCATTTTGTTTAAGGTGTAAGAGGGTGTCAGTAAGCTTTGGGTATTTCTGTCGCAGATCATTAATGTTTTTCAAAAGACTGATTTTAAGTATCTTTTTAGCGGCGTTATTTATAAGGTCAACAGTCCCATCCTGTTTGTAAACAATAATCCCTGTACCAATATGTTGCACTATTGTCTGAAGATACCTTGCGTGAATCTCGCTTGAAGATCGTATCTCCTGAAGTTTATGCATGACCTCACTGAATGCATCCTTAAGTTCACTGAATGAAGTGCCAAGCCCTTCGCTTGTAAATGCCTGTGAGGTATCATCATACTTTATGGAAAGAAGAAACCTGCTCAGGTCCCTGTTTGTCTTTTCCGCAAAATGGATAATGGAAAACACCTGGGCGACTATAAGAAGAGCCACAGTAACAGTAACAAATATAAAATCCATTTTAAAGACAAGCCAGGCAAATAAAAGGATAGTGGCAGTCAGGAGGATGATTCTGAATGTAATTTTGAATTTGAATGTTCTTATCATTGATACCTCAAAAACTATTTCACCGCCCGTTCGCTTCGTTCACTGGAGACACGGAGATCACGGAGTTTATTGATTAAAAAAGAATATAAAAATACTCTCTGTGTTCTCTGTGCCTCTGTGGTGAATCTAAATCCCATGCTTTTCCATACGCCTGTAAAGTGACGACCTGGTCAACCCCAGTTCACGTGCTGCCTGACTCACATTACTCCTGTATTTATCAATCGCCTTCTGGATCATTATCTTCTCAACAAGATCAAGGTTGTAATTATCAAATAATATGGCATCTCCTTCTGTGCCTGGCGCAGTCAAAAGAAAATCCTCCGGCTGAAGAACATCTGATTCGCTTAAAATAATCGCCCTTTCCATGCAGTGCTGAAGCTCCCTTACATTCCCGGGCCATGTGTATGCCATGAGTTTGTTCATTGTTGATGCCGCAATACCCTTTTCTGGTTTGTTATATTTTTTGCAGAAGATTTTAAGAAAGTGTTCAGCCAGGAGTTTAAGGTCTTCCCCTCTTTCCCTTAAAGGAGGGAGGTGTATCTCGACTGTATTTATTCTGTAGAGCAGGTCCTGCCTGAATCTTTGTTTATTAACCATTTCAAGGATGTCCATGTTTGTGGCGCATATCAGCCTGATATCTATTGGCAGGTTTTTATTTGAACCAAGACGTACAACCTGCTTTGTCTCGATTGCCCGGAGTATCTTTGACTGCATGGCAATGGGCAGGTTTGCTATCTCATCCAGAAAAAGGGTCCCGCCTGATGCCACCTCAAATCGGCCAACACGGTCAGCCACAGCATCTGTGAATGCCCCCTTAACATGGCCGAACAGCTCGCTTTCAAACAGGGATTCGCTTATGGCCCCCATATCCACACTGATAAACACCTCTTTGCCTCTCAATGAGTGGTGATGAAGGGCTCGCGCCACAAGTTCCTTGCCTGTCCCGTTTTCGCCAAGGATAAGGCAATTGGCATCGGTCTTTGCGACCTTGAGGATGGTGTCATAAACCCTCTGCATGGCAGGGGATGAACCGATAAACTCGTTGAATGGCTGCATCATGTCAGAGCTTAACTGCTCCTGACGCTGTCTGAGGTTCGCTGCCTCAAGCCTTGTCTTGTGAAGGTTACAGGCCGCAGATACTGTTGCAAGCAGTTTTTCATTCTGCCAGGGCTTAAGGATAAAATCTGTTGCACCATTTTTAACAGCTGTTACAGCAAGGTTTATATCCCCGAATGCGGTGATCATTATCACAACAGCAGAATGGTCAATCTCAATGATCTTTGAAAGCCAGTGTAAACCTTCCTGACCACTCGTCACATCCCTTGAGTAGTTCATGTCAAGCAGGATCACATCATAGCTGTTGTTAGCCATGAGGGAAGGAATATTTTCAGGGTTCTGTTCTGTGTGAATGGCTGTTACATGCTTCTTAAGAAATAACCGGGCCGCCTTGAGCACATCCTCATCATCATCAACAATCAGAATTTTTCCAATTTTCTCAGCCATAATTTTATCCAAGTTAGCCTTGTCAGTAACCACTACGAATGATTAAATGTTTAGATATTTTTTTAATTTCTCCACCGATTCATGATGCTTTACTGGGTCCATTTTCATAATATTCTCAAGCTTCCACTTCACAGCAGGGAAATCTTGAACTCCATTGAGATCAAGAAGGTCCCATACAGGATGAGCTTTCTTCACAGAAAGAATGAATCTTCTCTCATTCTCAGTTAATTCTTCTCTGAGTTTTTAATGAGGTTGCTTCGGCTCTTTCTCAAAGTCTCTATAGGTATCTCTTCGGCAATCATACCTCTAAATTCTTTTTCATAGATTTCAGTAATATCCTTTTCCTGTGGATTTAGAATCTCAAACATTGGTCTTGGATGACTTATGAGATAGACAATGAAAGCTTTTCTTGTTTCAGAGTCAAGCCCATCACTTTTTAACAGTAAGTATATATCAAACAGATCTCTCGGATGCTGGCGATCAAGAGCAGCACAAATTTTTCCTGCATATAGATCCGGTGCAGAAAGGACTCTGCTTTTTAATGTCATCTCAAAAATATCCTGGGCCTTATTGCAAATGGATCTTATTTCAGGGGGATATACAGTGCCCCTTAAAACCAGGTTTGGTTCTATTTTTACAGTAATTCCTCCCCGATCCACTATCAAACCATTCAATTGCCCAGTATTATGCATTTTCTTATTTATTATGCCTGTACCGGGTATCTTTCTTTTGATCTCTTCAGAAATGTGGAGCAGGCGGCTGTGGATATCCTTCAATGCAGTATCTCTGTCATTAATCGGGATATATGCCAGGTCAATATCAACTGATATGCGCGGCATATTCTGATAAAAAAAGTTGATAGCTGTGCCGCCTTTCAAGGCGAAAACATCTTCCTTTTCTATCAGTGGCAGGACCCTGAGAAGCAGTTCAGCCTGTTTTAAAAAAATGGTATCTATCATTCCACGGTCTCTGTATAGATATTTTCAGGAACAGTGATCATATATTTTCGGTCATAACGACCTTGTGTAACTATCATCCTCTTGCCTTTACCCATATCAATCTTTGAAGTATTGAGTTTGGACAGCCATGTGTGCTCATGTTTTTCAGCCATAAACATAAACAGTCTTTTAACTTTTATTGAACAACATTTTTCCAGCAGACTCTGGACTAGCTCATACCTCAGTGTTGTAAGGTTTTGTATAAGTAGAAATGCCTCTTCGAATCCAATTTTTCCAGGTACAAGGTAAAGCATCTCTAACGCTGCTCTTTCAGGAGCTGATATTTTTATACAAATCCCTTTTTCATCGTGAACTGTTAGACCAAGCTCATTTTCCGCAGGAAAAAGGCCTGTTCTTAGAGTTATTATTTTCACACCAGGCCATTTTATTTTAAACCAAGAAGGTAAAAGCAATCCTCTGGGGCAGTAAAGATATATGTTTCTTATGCCTGAAGGCAGATAATGGGCATAACCTTTTAGTTCGAGCGCTGTTTTTCCACCAGGATAAATTTTTAGCCCAAGTTGAGTCTGAAGAGTATAAAGGGCTCCATACCATTTAACTTCATCACCATTAAGTATATAAGCACCCCTCCCAAAGGACTCTATCCAACCGCTGTGTCTATATCTTTTCAGGAGTTCCTGGCTGAAGCCCTGTTTTTTTAAGTATGGTGTTACTGTAAGCGTTCCTTTTGGCCACTGACTCACAAGTCGGTTTATTTTTGTTTTTTTATCAGTACTCATAGTGCCTAAAAAAGCATTTATTTAAACTGAAGTCAAGAAGTAGTTTAAATTTAAGTGTTTTTAGGTACTATTAGTACCCTTTCACTCTTTTTAGTAAACTATATTTCCATTTCAGAGCTTCAGTAAAGAATTACAAAATAGGGCGGCAAAGTTACAAAGAGTGATAAGAAATATTTTATCAATTCTGCGGTAAAGGGATAAAAGAAGAAAAATAATTTTTTTATACTTTGCGCTCTTAGCGTCTTTGCGGTTAAGCTTTTCATTCGATGTTCAGAGTTGGGCGTTCGATGTTGGAAGTTCATCTTTTTCTGTGTTCACCACCGGACACCATATGTCCGCTGGCGGACACCTGATTAAGAATAGAAAAATGTAAAATCTCCTGAGACCCTTGCCAGATAACGATCCTGTGATTTAAGGGGATATGGCACAGGGCTTGCTTTGCTACAAAAAGATGAACGTTGAACACTTGTCCTGCCATAGCCTTTGGCGACGGAGGATTCAACGCCGAACGAGGCTGTCGAAAAACCCTTTTTTCGAGAGATTTATGCTCCCAGGGTATGGCAGCCCTAAAAAAATTATTTTTATAAAAATAAAACGAATTTAAAAAACGAAAGTCAAAATCCCGATGAAAA
>JAAZBV010000060.1 GCA_012513605.1 Desulfatiglans sp.
ATAAGAAACCTTTTGATCAAGCAGAATCAATGGATATCCTGCACTGATCTTAAAAATATCTCTTCAGGGATCAATGGTTCAGGAAAGGCTCTGTATAGCAGTATGTCTGACGAACAACTCTCCATTGAAAATCTGACTCGCGCTGGTAATATGGCCCCTGAGGATGTAATTGACAGGCTCTCTCTTGAAAATATTAAAAAGATGAGAGATCTGCTCCAGGAAAAAAAGGAAACAGATGGTTTTGATGACCCTGAAGAGCGGATGCAGTTAATTAGCTCACTTGATTTTATAGATGATTACCTGCAGAAAAATATTGATATACATGGAAGATCACGAAAGATATCTGACAGGGGTGAGACAGACCGCAAGGCTGTTTCGGCTGCAATAAACAGGGCACGAAACAGTCTTAAAGAACAAAAGCAGCTTTATACCCATTTCAAGTCATTCATACAGGCAAAGGGGAATTCTTTCCGGTACCTCCCTGACCGGCCAATTAATTGGATTACAGATTTATAAAAAAAACATTTCTGTATCGCACAAAAATCATATTTTTTATCTTTTGTAGCGATCGCTACACCACTTATGGCGATTACATGCACGAATTAACATAAATAGAGGAGGTGAAAAATGCATATGGAGATGTGGTGGATATGGATAGCAATGGCCGCTGTCCTGCTTATTGCTGAGATTTTTACAGCAGGGTTTTTTCTGTTATGGTTCAGTATCGGGGCAGCAGCGGCAGGAATACTCGCCATGCTTGGTGTGGGGACTACTGCGCAGTTGATTGTATTTATCCTTTTATCAGGTATCCTGTTTGTCTTTGGCCGCAGGTTTGCCAAAATGGTAACTGTTAATCAGCCGCCAGGCATTGGCGCTGACCGGTTTATAGGACAGAGCGGCTATGTAATTGAAGAGATAGATAATATAGCCGGGAAAGGCAGGGTGAAGACAGGTACAGATGAATGGAGGGCAATGAGTGAAAATGGTGAAATAATAGTTGTTAACACATTAATTGAGATTATCAGGATAGACGGGACAAAGGCAATAGTTAAACCTTTTAAAAAGGAGGGATAAGATATGTTAACTCCAGGACTTATCATTATTATGATTGTTGTAATTTTTGTTGTGGCAATGGGTACAAGGATAGTGCTTCCATACCAGAAGGGTCTGATAGAGAGGTTTGGGAAATATCAGCGAACTGTTGATAGCGGGCTTACCATAATAGTACCCTTTATTGATTCTATTACCAAGGTTGATATGAGGGAACAGGTTGTGGATGTGCCGCCCCAGGCTGTTATCACCAAGGATAATGTTGCGGTGGAAGTGGATGCAGTTGTCTATTATGAAATAACTGATCCTGTTAAGGTTAAATACAATATATCCGATTTTTACCTTGCTGCTACAAAGCTTGCACAGACAAACCTTAGAAACCTGATTGGTGATATGGCCCTTGATGAATCTCTGACATCAAGGGAAATAATTAATAATAAGCTCAGGCAGGTGCTGGATGAAGCAACTGATAAATGGGGAGCCAGGGTTACAAGGGTGGAGCTCCAGAGGATAGAGCCTCCTGCGGACGTTACAACCGCCATGCACAGGCAGATGAAGGCAGAAAGGGAGAGAAGGGCAGCCATACTTGAGGCTGAAGGTAAAAAACAGGCAGCAATACTTGAGGCTGAAGGCTTAAAGCTATCTCAGATCCTCAATGCAGAGGGTGAGGCAGAGGCCATAAAGAGGGTTGCTGATGCAGATAAATACCAGAAACTCACGGTTGCAATGGGTGAGGCACAGGCCATAGAAACAGTGTTCAGCGCCATACATAAGGGTAACCCGACTAATGACCTTATTGCTATCAAATACCTTGAGGCGCTTCCAAGGATCGCTGACGGCAAAGCAACTAAGGTATTTTTACCAATGGAAACAGCAGGGATACTGGGCAGCATCGGCGGAATAGGGGAGTTGTTCAAAGAGAAGCAGGCATAGAATATTGCACTACAGAGAGCACGGAGAACACGGAGTAAAAGATTAAAGAGCGACACCGCTGTGTGAAAAAGTGCCCGGATTGAATGGAATGTAACTTCGTTGATTTTCAGATTCCTGTAGGGGCAGACCCGCGTGTCTGCCCGTCTGAGGCGGTAATAACGGCTATTTCAGGGTGGGAACATAAATTTTTCAGGGCGGACACACAGGTCCGCCCCTACTGATATAAGGTAATTGCGCAACAGGTAAAAATAGTTTAAGCTTGCTGAAGTTATTTAGGAAAATAATGAATCAAATAATAATCCATACATTAAAGCAGGCCAGGAGACTTATAGTAATTGTGATAGGTTTTACGATTTTACTCGCTGGCATTGCCATGATTGTGCTGCCAGGGCCGGCATTTATAGTAATCCCCCTGGGACTGGCAGTGCTTGCTACAGAATTCATCTGGGCCAGAAATCTGCTTAAGTCAATAAAGGCACGATTTGACCAGGTAAGAAAATGAGTATCTATTGCCTCTTCTGCAATGAGATCTATGTCTTGAAAGAGGAATAGTTGGTTATATGTCGCTTTTATGAACATTAATTAAAAGCACCATCGGGGCGACATGATAAACTATTTATGCAACACACAGATAGCGCTGAGGGATATCTATATATTCTAACGTATTGTCTTTTCCCATATTTTCTTATGAAAAAGTATATTTTCACCCCTGAAATTATTGTTTTGACACGCAAAGGCAATATTCCTATACTCAACCCCCAATAAACAATTCCAATCAACAAGTTAAAGAGGAGAAGCCTATGCGGAAGATATTTTTATCACCAGCCTTAATCTTTATTCTTTTACTATGTTTTACTTCATGCCAGAATCAGGAGCCAGCCCAGACACAAAAACCCACTGAGACTCAGGTAGTAAAAACCTGTGACAAGGATTGTCTAAAGGGGTTTGTGGATAAGTACATGGATGCGATGCTGGCTAAAACCGCGTCTGATACCCTTTTCAGCAAGGAGTGCATATTTACAGAAAATGGCGTGCGACTCCCCCTTGGAGAGGAGGGGCTCTGGGCCAGCATGGTTGGCAAGGGCACATACAAATTCTATGTGCCTGATATAGAGACTATGCAGATCGGCTTTTTCGGTACAGCAAGGGAGGAGGCCCAAACCGAATGGGCTGCACCCAGCCCTGTTGCAATTGCCTTAAGGCTTAAGATAACAGACGGCCTGATATCCGAGGCAGAGCAGCTTATAATACGGCCTGAGAGTAATCTACTGAATCCTGGAGCTGAAAGAGGTCCTTCGGCCGCTGAACTTATTGAAAAGATGGGTGAAGAGCTGGGCAACCCACATCCCATTTTTCTTGAGGTCATCCCTGAGAATGAGCGGCCAACACGGGAAGAGATGATAAAGACAGCCAATTATTATTTCAGCGGTATGCAGAAGAACGATGGAAAGGGGGTAGACGGCACGGGAAGCTACCCATTTACAGATGACTGTGAGCGGTATGAAAATGGTGGAAGATCTACAAATGTTCCACTTGCAGAGGGGCAGGAGATGCCTGATCCCCTGAAGGAGACAGTCTATTCATCCCACTGGGGATGCAAAGAGCAGTTTGAATCAGGCCTGATCTATTTTGTGACCCGCATACGTGACCGCCGCTTTGTTGCTGTTGACCGTGAACACGGGATAGTTTTCAGCTTCTGCTTCTTTGATCATGCTGCCGGGGATACACGTAAATTTACAACACCTGATGGACGAAGCGCGGTTGAAGGACCTTCTGAGCCATGGACATGGCAGGTGGCAGAGCTGTTCAAGGTGGAAAAGGGGAAGATTCGCCGCATAGAGGCTATCTTACAGCGCTCTCCATATGGCATGAATTCCGGCTGGAGCACATATGAAGATGGGATGTCTGATAAGATACAGATAGTAAAATAAGGAGAATAAAATGGGAAAAAGACTGCTGATATTATCACTCAGTTTATTTTTGTTTTTTATGTCAGGTTTGTGCCTGGCGCAGGATACAGGCGATTCTTCTGCTGCTAAACCCTGCGACAGAGAATGCCTCAAGAAATTTGTTGATCAGTATATGTATGCAATGCTTGTTAATGACCCGTGGGATACCCTGTTTTCAAAGGATTGTAAATTTACTGAAAATGGTATACGCCTGCCTCTTGGGAGTGAAGGCCTCTGGGCAAGCATGGTGGGGCAGGGCACATATAAGTTCTATGTTCCTGATGTGGAGACACAGCAGATAGCATTTTTAGGTACAGCCAGGGAGGAACCCCAGAAAGAGGGTGATGCGCCCCGTCCTGTGGCCATTGCCCTGAGGCTCAAGATAGAAAATAACCTTATTACCGAGGCAGAGCAACTGGTTGTAAGGCCTGATACCAATATCCTTAATCCTGTAAAGGAGGATTCCCCCCCATCTACCGCAGAAAATATAGAAAAAATGGGAAACGAGTTGGGTAATCCCCATCCCATTTTTCTTGATGTGATACCTGAGAATGAAAGGCCTTCCCGTGAAGAGATGATAAAGGTTGCCAATTACTATTTTACCGGTATGCA
Organism: Desulfatiglans sp.; assembly: GCA_012513605.1. Classification (NCBI taxonomy): domain Bacteria; kingdom Pseudomonadati; phylum Thermodesulfobacteriota; class Desulfobacteria; order Desulfatiglandales; family Desulfatiglandaceae; genus Desulfatiglans; species Desulfatiglans sp. The sequence continues at coordinate 4,545 of JAAZBV010000060.1, forward strand.
GAAAAATGATGGCAAGGGTGTGGATGGCACAGGCACATACCCTTTTACAGATGACTGCGAGCGCTATGAGGTAGGTATAAGGGCAACAAATGTGCCCCTTGCCCCGGGTCAATCGATGCCTGACCCCAAAAAGGAGACAGTCTATTCTTCCCACTGGGGATGCAAAGAGCAGTTTGAATCCGGGCTTATTCATTTTGTATCACGCATCCGTGACCGCCGTTTTGTTGCTGTTGACCGTGAATATGGAATTGTGTTTGCATTCTGTTTCTTCGACCATATGGCAGGTAAATCACGCCGCTTCACCACGCCTGATGGCAGGAATGTGGTTGCAGGGCCGGCAGAGCCCTGGACATGGCAGGTAGCAGAACTCTTCAAGATTGAGAAGGGCAAGATCCGACGCATAGAGGCAATAACACTCAGGAGCCCATATGGTATGAATTCAGGCTGGAGCAGTTATGAAGATGGCCTCTCTGACAAGATCCAGATTGTAAAATAATAGGTCCGGGGGATGAAGTGAAAAAATATTCAATAATTGGTTTTTTTATCTGCCTTGTCTTAACCTTTCCAGCATGGGCAGAGGTTGAGTGGCAGACAAAACAGACAATGAACCTTGATAAAAAACCTGTGGATGTAGTTATGTCATCAAGGGGGTCATATATCTTCATCCTCACAGAAGATGGGGTCATCCATGTTTATGATTCTGCCTATAACCTTAAGGGTAAGATAGATGCTGGTAAAAACACAGAGGGCATCATATGCGGCCCGGACGAAAATACCCTGATTCTTAAAAATAAAAAAGATAAAGAAATACGTACTATTCTTGTGGAATTTGTACAGGAGATCAACATAGAGGGGTCGCCCTTCATTGGCAGGGCTGATGCCCCGGTTGTAATGGTTGTCTTTACAGACTACCAGTGAGCATACTGTGGAAGGCTTAAGCCTTTATACGATCAGTTGATCGAAAAAAATAAAGAGACATTAAAGATTGTTATTAAAAATTTTCCCTTATCCTCTCATAATTTTGCAAGAAAGGCGGCAAGCCTGGCGCTTGCCGCTGATGCAATGGGAAAATTCTGGGAGGTTCAGGAAAGGCTTTATAAAGATACAATGCAGATGAATAATACCCTGGTACGTGAAATTGCCACTGATTTAGGACTTGATCCTGCAGAAGTTGAAAGAAAGATGAACTCGAAAGAGGTTCAGGCTAAGATCAGCAGGGATATGCTGGATGCAGAAAAGGCAGGTGTAAGGGGAACCCCTACAGTATTCATTAATGGCAGAATTATAAGAGATCGTTCTTTAAAAGGGATACAGGAGATCATTGACACGCAGCTTAAACCGAAAGAGAAATAGAATATAGAGCATTATCAGGTTCATAAATAATTTTTAGAGAGGTATCATAAAGAATGAATACATCATCGTCCAGTAATACATCGCTTATGACAAAAAATTCCGGTTATCCTTCCTTTGGGTATGCATGGTATGTTGTGATTGTACTTTTCTTTTCCTATACCCTGGCCTTTGTGGACAGGGCGATTATCACATTTCTGATTGAACCAATAAAGGCAGATCTGCAGATTAATGATCTGCAATTCAGCCTTCTTTCGACCCTCTCATTTTCAATAGTATATACCATTATGGGTATACCCTTTGGCAGGCTTGCTGATTCGCATTCACGCCGTGTTCAGCTCATTATTGGTATTGCCCTCTGGAGCGGTATGACAGTTCTGTGCGGCAGATCAACCACCTACTGGCAGTTGTTTTTCTCAATGGTTGGTGTTGGCGTAGGAGAGGCATGCCTGGTGCCATGTGCCTATTCTCTTGTAGCAGACTATTTCGCACGTGAAAAGCGTGGTCTGCCCTTGAATGTCTTATCAAATGCCATTATGTTCGGGACCCTTGTTTCCAATATCGCTGGCGGAGTAGTTTCCCAGTATGCTTTCAATATGGGCCCGATAGACGTTCCCATTCTTGGGCATGTGAAACCGTGGCAGTTATCCTTTATCATGGTAGGGGTTCCTGGCATATTTTTAGTACTGGCAATGCTGAGCGTCAAGGAGCCCGAACGCAAAGAGAAAAGCGGACCTGCTAATTTCAACTCAACAATCAGGTATGTAGTCAAAAACTGGAAGACCTATGGATCAATAATTGGTGGCACTACATTTGGCGCAATGACAAACGGGGCCATGCTGGGTTGGACTGTCGCCTGGTTTACAAGGAGAGGTTATGGCTGGGACAATGCCATGATTGGCACCTATTCAGGTATTACATTTTTTGTTTTCGGGTCTTTAGGCCTCCTTATTTCAGGAACCCTTGCAAACTATTTTATTAGTAAAGGGAAAAAGGCGGTTTATATAAAGCTCATGATGGCTGCCGAATCCCTTGTCCTTATTCCTGTGGCCCTTGCCCATGCAGTTGACAAACCATTATGGGTGCTCTTTTGCATGGGGGGCACTATCTTCTTTGGTGGCGTTTCCGCTGGGCTTGGGCCGGCATCCTTACAATCCATCTCACCGAATGAGATGAGGGGCCAGATTACCGCATTATGTTTTCTAATATTAGGGTTGGTATCAGGGCCTGTCGGCATGTCAACAGTAGGGTTCCTGACCGATTATGTGTTTAAAGATCCTTTGATGGTTCGATCCTCGGCAGTGATAGTGGGTTTTGCTGCTTCCGCAATTGGTGTTATTGTACTGAGGTTAGGTTTAAAGGCATATGAAAATACAGCAGGGGAGATAAATCATAAGTAGGCGTTAACCGATCCAGAACTGGATATGGGTCATCTCCCTGCCAGTTCAGGATCACTTTCCCGAAGGGTTTTCACATATCTTGCCTATCCTGGACTGAGAGGCCGCCAGGGAATAAAAGGTTTCTGAATAAGGTACCTGATATAAACTTAAATGTGCCAAAAGGTTATTTTACTCGACATGATAGGGTTGATTGCATATACTTGCAATGATTCATTTTTCAGGAAATCTTTTTTTAGACCTATAAAATAAGGAGGGAGTCTCTTGAACTGGCATATAAACAGCAGGATAAAAAGAATACTCTATAGTATGTTTATGGTACTGGCCCTAACTGGTATATCTCAGGCAGCAGAACCAGCCAAAATAACTGTATATAACCCCCTGGGTCAGCCGCCTGCCATACAAAAGGTGCCAATGGCGCCAAGGATCACGAATCTGGATGGTAAGACTATATATATTGTTGATATTGGTTTTTCTGCCACGCACCAGCTTTTAACAGAACTCCAGGGTATATTAAAGGCAAAGTATCCTAAAACAAAATGGGAACTGAGGACCAAGATAGGGACATATTTTAATGATGACCCTGACTTATGGAAAGAGATAAAGGAAAAGGGGCACGCCATGATCATGGCTGTGGGCCATTGAAGCACCTGTGCGCCGTCGGTCGCCGGCCACTCATGGACAGTAGAAAAACTTGGAGTCCCAACTGCCCCAATCGTTACAGTAAAGTTTGAAAACCTTGTTAAGACCTATATATTTAAAAAGGGGATGGCCAATATGCGGTATACCTTTGTGCCTCACCCTATCGCAGGCACCTCTGCTGAAACATGCAGGAACTACCTTGAAGGCAATGATCCTGTTACAGGGAAGCCAGTGTTAAAGGAAATTATAGATGCCATTACTGTGCCATTAAGCAAAGAAGATTCTGAGACAGGCTCTATTGAAAGACCTTCTGAGAGGTTAGTAGCGCCCGATACTGAAGAAAACCTTCACCATCTCTTTCTTGATAATGGCTGGACAGACGGTCTCCCCATTGTGCTGCCCACAGAGGCAAGGGTAAAGGAGATGCTTCAGGGCACAAGCCGTGACCCAGATGAGATTGTAGGAAAGATGCAGCCATCATCACCCCATGAATTGTGGAGCTATACAGTAGAAAAGGTGGCAGTAAATGCTGTTATGGCAGGGGCAAGGCCGGAACATTTTCCTGTTATACTTGCGCTTGCATCAACAGGCATGACCTCTCTTTCAACATCTACAACATCCTTTGCAGCAATGGTGGTTGTTAATGGCCCCATACGTAACGAGATCAAGATGAATTCAGGTATAGGCGCCCTTGGCCCGTTCAATCAGGCAAATGCAGCTATAGGCAGGGCATGGACACTTTTATCAATAAACCTGAGCGCATCCGGTAAGGTTGGCGAAACATATATGGGGAGCCAGGGAAATAACCTGAACTATAACAATGTATGCTTTGCGGAAAACGAAGAGGAACTCCCGGAAGGGTGGAAACCATTTCATGTGCAGCAGGGTTTCAAGCCTTCTGAAAGCACTGTAAGCACATTTATAGGCTGGGGTTTTACGCACCCGGATCAGAGCATGGAAAAGGCATTTGCCCCCCAGATACCATTCTGGCTTAAATTTGTTAGCCCCTTTTCATCAGCTACACTGCTCCTTGACCCCAATATCATACACCAGCTAAAAAATAATGAGAGGTTCAACTCAAAGGAACAGCTTATTGAATGGATACAGAAGAATTGCAAGGTAAAGGTGGGAGACTGGCTTGATGAATACTATGCGGTTCAGAATTTTGTGCTGCCAATGGGAAGGATGGGGCAGGAGCCTATAGCCTCATGGATGAAGCTCCCAAGGGATGAATATATCCCGCAGTTTTCAAGCAACTCCAAAATTACTATACTGTCAGTTGGTGGCGGAACAAACCTCTTCTGGCAGGCAGGGGATTTTAGCTATAACTCAAGCGCATCAATAGATGATTGGAGGTAATGCGCAAAGCGCATAGGGCAGAGTGCATAGCGTAATGTAGGGGCAGGCCTCTGTGCCTGCCCTTGTTCATTCAATTTTACAGCTTTTCGACTTTGTACCCTTTCTTCCTCATCTGTTCGATTATCCCATCAGTACCAACCAGATGGGCCATTCCGACCATCACAAACTCGGTTTTATTGTTTTCGAAATACTTCTCGATCACCCGCATCCAGTTATTGTTTCTGTCAGTAATAATGTTTTTATAAATATCAGGCATCTCTGTCCTGATATCACCAATTATGAGCCTGTCAAGTTTATCAACATCACCTCGTTTCCATGAATCCACAATAATTTCAAAGTTCTTTTTTGTGGAATCTAAATCTGAGATTGTGTAAGAGACTAAATCATCTTCATGACCATTTCCCATTTCCAAAAGGTAATCTATCTGTTCATCTATGGTCTCAAGCCCTTCAATAGCCTTATTGTCCTTTGTGGCGGACTTATAGAAAAACATGTCAACACCATCCTGCGCTACACCCAGCTTGGCAAGCTCCATAGTATCCATCAATACAGCTATTATCTGAGGTTTAAACTGTTTTAGCTGTTCAATAGGGATGCCATTTGATAAACAGTGTTCATTGAGCAGTTGATATACATCAGCAGACAGATGCATATCAACAGTGGTGCCATCAGTGTACATGGCCTTTGAGAGTAACTTTTGCTGTACTGATGGATCGTTTGCCATTCCCAGATCGACTTCAAAAACAAGCATGTCAGATGCTGAGTAGGCTTTGTCAAATTCCTGGGGGAGCGGGTAATCAGATTGTCGCAATAAATGGATCGTACCACCAACATACATTATTGAATCGCCTTTTTGAACCTTCCAGACAGAAGACTCAGCCTGTGACTGTGCACAAAAAGCAAATACCAGAAATACTGCTAATAAAATCTTTTTCATTTTTGTTATCCTTTATTTTATGAGTAACTATTAATCATATCTGTTTCAATTTATGTTGTTCTGAATAAATAAGGTTCATGATATTCAGTAAATCCTGCATTGTTTGATCATTCATGTTCACATAACCGATTACTACAGAGGTTGAATCTATTATTGCAGTCATCTTCTTGGTAATGGCCTCATCATTCTGGGCCTTTATCTTAATCTCGTTGTATTTTAAGAGATTGAAACCATCCTGTTTTAATTCCTCATCTTTTATAATATCAAAGGATGTGTTCAACTGTGCCTTGATCTGATTTTGACTTGCATCTTGCATTTTCTTTAAAAAAGAATAATATTTTTGTGCATCCTCTCCATTTTTAAAGTTGAGGATCTCCAGTGACAATATGCTTGGTTTAATAGCAGGTTTAATTGCTGTAAAGGTGATTCCATTTAACAGCCTCTCTGCCAGTTCGCCAGCCTCTGCTTTATCGACTCCCTGGGTCACAAGCGCAGATTGCAGTGTTGATGTCCCAAGTGTGTTTATGTTTGAACGTGCACCCTCTGTTGGTAACTTATCTTTTATTGTTTCAAGCAGTTTTTTACAGTCAATCCCGGTAATAGCTGGAGGATTCAGATATTCTTCAGGATAATAAATCTGTCGAGAGGATACAGGCGGTGACATAAATACCATGTTGAAACCTTCAAGCCCTTTTTTATCGATAATAGCCTTGATAAATGAAGCACCCTTGGTAAAGTACAGGTCATAATATTCCTTCCCGGCGCCTGATGTTTCATCCTTAATCGTAAGGCTTGATTTCGTTGCATTTACATATGTCCTTTCAGGTATGTTTAATCTTTTTGCAATCTCTTTAGTCACATAGGCTGCGCTTCCATCAATTACAGCGCCTAAAGCGGTTACCTGCTCTCTTCCATCACATTTCCCTATAAGTTTCATAAAGTCATAATACTGGTCATCAAGACAATGAACCATATCGTGGGCAATTACCATGAATATAAAATCATTCAAATCCTCATCCTTTACCTCAATAAAGCTGCTGACCGGTTTTATGTTTTCAGGGATAATATATAAGATATCCTTCATGTTGGAATATCGTGCAATATAGTTCTGGCTTCTGCTTTGCGTAGATGTCTCAAGCTGTCGCTTTATAATATCTTCTCCCATCCCCTGGCCCATCTTTAATGCCCCTGGAAGCTCCTCCTCCATCATTACTTTTCGCAGTTCTTCGCGAGTTACTATTTTATATTCTGTTTTTGATTTGTCATATTTCCGACCGGTTATTTCTTCAATCAATGGCTCTGCTTTCTCTGCATATTCTTTCAAAGCCTTATTTGAGATTGCCTGATTTGTCGTTTTTGATACTTCCTGGGTCTGCATACCAGGTTGAGTGGTTTTACATCCTGCCATAATAATACAAATGGTAACCATTATAAGGCAAAATTTAAAAATTACTGGTAACTGTTTGCTGATGATTGTCATTTTTTTCTCCTCTGTGTGTTTATAAGTTTAGTCTGAATTGTATTTTATTTACAGCCCTGCTGTTAATTCATTCGTCATCTTCTTGTATTCAATATTAATCATATTAAGTAATTTGATTGCATCATCCTGTGTTTTGTCCTCCATGTTTACATATTCAATAGAAATATAGTTGCTGTTCATTAATCCGGTAACATCAATTGATTTTGTTATCGAGCCGACCTTATCCAATTCCATTTGCCTGAACCTTATCAGATCATATCCCTCAATATTTAACTCTTCTTCCTTAATGATCTTTATAGATGTGTTCAAACTTGCCTTTGCCTGATTCATTACTGATTCATGAATTTTGAGCTTTGCATCGTTCAGTCTTTTAACAGTCTCACTGTCCTTAAATTTATAGATCTGTATGGAAATGACTCTGGGTTTTACAACAGGTTTAACTGCCTGGTAACCAGAGCCGGTAACACAGGCCACTGCAATTTCAGATGCCTCATCCTGGGTAATGCCGTTTGAAATAAGTGATTTTCTCAAATCCATAGCCCCCAGGGCCGTTGTCTGGATTTGCATATTTTCAGGCGCAATGCCCTTAGTTACAGTTTCAAGGAGTTTCGCATAGTCTATTTTGACGATATCTGATGGTTTTAGAAATTCTTCGGGATAAAGTATCTGTATTGTAGAGACAGGCGGCGATTTAAAGGCCGATACTATTCCCGCTGTTCCTTTTGCCTTTATTATTGCTTCAACAAATTCATAGCCTTTTGTATATCTTTCTGATGAAAGTCTTTGTGTGTCGGACATATCTGCTGTAATTTTCTTGGAAAAGGTTCGAATTGTTTCAGGTATCTCTAATTTATCAGCGATTATTTCTGTCACATAAACAGCATGTCCCTCTATGAAGCTGCTTAAGGCCTGTAATTCTTCAGTGTTATTCCTGCTGTTTTGAAGCTTGTTCAAATTGAAATACTGATCATCAAGGGCATGTACCATTTCATGTGTAACAACCAGAAAAACAAAGTCATATAAATTTTCCTTTTTTACCTGGAATTGTTCCATAGTCAATTCCATATTACTCGGAGTTACATAAAAAGCTTTTTTAAGCGGCAGATATAACCCCATAATACCCTGGCTCGTAACACTGGCCGCTGTTTCAAGCTCACGGGCTATTGTCTCGTCGTCTATGTTTTTAAAAACCTTTTTAATAAGAGGAGAATTACTTTTCTTTAGTGTCTCATAAAGTACAGCCCTTTCGACAATTTTGTGTTTCATTCTCTTTTTAAATTTTCTTCCTGTTACCTCCTCAATAAGCGGTTCAGCCTTTTGGATCATAGCCTTTATTTCATCATCACTTATTGTCAGGGTTGATTTGGCATCATTAGCAAAACTTGAAATACTGAAAAGTAACATTAGAAAAGCAAAGGTAATTATCCTCCAACTGTAAAGCTTAAATATTTTGATCATGTTATCCTCCTATTTTGTTGAGACAGGTTTAAAACCTGTCTCAACGTTAGAAAAAATTGTTCTGAATTCTATATCAATAATAATGAAATATTCCCTACCTGAAATTTTGTAGACAAGGCATACCTTGTCTCTACAAGGTGGCATATAAAATGCCACCCTACGAAAAACGCATTTAATCCATCTTAACCTCATAGCTTTACATAATATCAAAGCGCTGAGGTTTTCTCCCCTTGTTTCATTTTTAGATATTCTGAATTTATCAGCTTCAGAACTTCAATTAGTTTATCCTCGGTTAATTCTTCCATGTTTAAATTCTCACTGGAGATATAGAGATTATCTAAAATAGCGTTGACCACTATCTTACGCATAGTTTTTGTATCTACCTTTAAGTCTGCGATTTTCAGCCTGGCGCTTTGATAACCTTTAATATTAACCTCTTCATCCTTAATAATGGTTAAGGTGGTATTAAGCCTTGCCTTTTGTTGTTCATCTTTTGACTGATCAATAAGTCCCATTATTTCAGAATATTTTTTGGCAACATCCATTTTTTTTAAATTGATCACTGTTAATGAGGTTACTGAAGGGTCAATACTTTGTAAAATTGAGCTGTGAGATGCAGCGATCAAGCAGTTATCTGCTATAAAGGTGGCATCTTCTTCATTTATTCCTTCATTTATAAGTGATCCTTTTATTGTGGTAGTCCCAAAGACTGATGTCTGCGAACGCATACCCTCTTTCTTGGGCAGTGTAACTGAAACCTTTTTTATAAGTTCCTCACAATCAAAAATAGGTAAATTAATATGATCAAGGTACTCTGCAGGGTTATATATCTCTCTTGTTGAACGGGGCGGTGACAGGAATGCAGATCCATATGCCTCCATACCCTTTTTATCAATTATTGCCTGCATGAATTGTTCGCCCTTAACATAATAGCGGTTAAATGTTTCATTAGCTATGGGGTCGTCTTCATTCTTCATGCAGATATCGAGCATGAGTGACTTTTTATATAATGCTTCCGAAATATTTAATCTCGCAGCCAGTTTCCTGGTTACAAATGCAGCGCTTCCGCCTATAACCGAGCCACGCGCCTCAACCTCCTCCCTGTTTTGCCCTTCAAAAAGAAATTTTGCCAGGTCATAGTGCTGGTTATCAAGTGCATGTAACATCTCATGGGCTATAACAATAAAAAGAAAATCAGGAAGATCTTCATTACTTATTTCATATAACTCCTTTATCGGGATTATGTTATTCTGAATTATATAAATAGTCTTTTTACGATGCAGGTGTCTGGCAATGTAGAATTGGCTCCTGAGCTGGGAACTCCTTTCTATCATCCTTTTAATGATATCCTCACCCATCTCTTTCTGCCATTCTCTTATTTCATTTAGCATATTTTCTGTCTGGATTTTCTGGAAATCATTCCGGTTCACAATTTTATATTCAACCTCTGACTTGAATTTGCGGCCTGTTATCTCTTCAATAACAGGTTTTGCCTTGCTGATTATTTCATCTACAGTCTTTTCATCTATTGAATTTTTTGAATCTACAATTTTACATCCTGAAATAGCGATGCCCAGGGTTAAAATCAGCAGACATTTGATAAAAGCCTTTAATAAGTGGGGTTTATTCTTATCTGTCATTTTTTCTCCTTTTCTAGTTCAACTTAATGTATTCACTGTAAATCAGATTCAACACCTTCATTGCATCTCCCCTGGTTATCTCTTCCATGTTTTCATACCTGAGGGAGATATAATTACAGCCCATTAAACCTGTTACTTCAATGGATTTTGTAATGGCCTTTGCCTTTTTCATCTCTGACTCTCTGAATAATATATGGTCATACCCATCCAGTTTTATTGCCTCTTCCTTTATGATATTTAGCTTTGTGTTAAGGCTTGCCTTTGCCTGATTAACCTTTGATTCCTGAATTTTAAGATTAGCCTCTTTAAGTTTCAATGCTGAATCGTTCTTTCTGAAATTGTAGATCTCAATGGATATGGACCTTGGTTTTGCAACCGGTTTTACCGCATGGTAGCCTGATCCGGTAAGGCAATCCTTTGTAATCAATCCTGCCTCATCTCTTGTAATACCGTTTAATATAAGAGATTTATTAAGGTCCATAGCGCCCAGGGCCATTGTTTGTGTCTTCATGGATTCTGGTGTGGTATCCATTGTCACTTTTTCTAACAGCTTTACATAATCTACCTTTGCCCTTTTTACAGGGTTTAAATACTCCTCAGGGTTAAGAATCTGTACTGTAGTAACTGGCGGGTTTTTAAAGGCAGCTTCTACTGCGCTCTTGCCATTTTTATTGATAATTGCCTCAACAAATTCATAACCGTTGATATATTGCTGTGAGAAAGTTTTTTGTGCCTCAGACAACTCTGATGTGACCTTTTTTGAAAATGACCTTGTGGATTCAGGTATATTTAACCTGTCTGCAATAATTTCTGATACATAAACAGCATTCCCCTCAATAAGGCTGTTTAATGCCTGATACTCTTCTGTATTTTTTGTGGCAATGTATAGTTTTGAGAGATTAAAATATTGATCATCAAGTGCATGCACCATTTCATGGACAACAACCAGGAAAACAAAGTCATGATAATTTTCTGATTTTACCTGAAGAGATTCCATGGCAGATGCAATATTGCTTGGCGTTACATAAAGGGCTTTTTCTCTTAATAAATATAGCCCTGATATGTTTTGACTGCTAATACTTGCTTCTGCTTCAACCTGGCGGGTAATAGTCTCACCATCAAAATTCTTCAGGTTTTTCTTATATAATGAAGAGCCGCTTTTTCTAAGGGTGTCATAAAGCTTTGCCCTGTCAACAATCTCATGTTTCATCCTCTTTTTAAATTTCCTGCCTGTAACCTCTTCTATAAGAGGCTCTGCCTTGTTAATCATGGATGTGAGTTCAGACTCGCTCAGCGTTGGTGTATCTTTCTGATCAGAGGCAAAAACATTAGAACTCAGAAAAAGAATCACAATGGTAAAAAACAATAAACACAGTTTGTAAATCCGCATAGAATAAAACATGATCCACCTCATAGTAAAAAATACATAAATCAAAAAAACAGTTGAAAGACTTAAGACGTTTGCTTTTTAAGCAAGTAATTCAAGCAGGCAATGTTGATGCCAGTAAGACTGTTGAGGGCAGATAATCATCCCTCAATGAAAAATTATATCTATTTCACCACGGAGAACACTGAGGACACGGAGAAGATAATATTGGAAAATTATATATCCACTATTACTTCAAGTTCTCTGCGATAGATATTTTTAAAACTAATTAAAGAAAATCATAAAATTGCACATTATTATGTGCTACATGTACAGATACCTGTGCAAATATTCTAAATGAACAAATCTATATCTTTTTTTATACAACGGTTTCTAAGCATGTTAATAAAGACACCGTTAGCGAACATGATACAAATAAATATAAATATAAAAGCTACTAACTTATCTATTAATGAAGCAACAATAATAACAATACCAAGTATTCCCAGTATAAAAAACAGCCCAAGCATTATCCATCCAATATCAGGGTTTTTGCTGTTATATTTAAAGATATCAAAGAGTGGTATAATTACCATAGGCCAGAAGATAAATGATATCTCAATGGTTTTATAAGGCATTCTTATGCCTGACAGTGTTATTACCGGCATGTTACCACCAATTATATTTGATAATAGAATTATAAATAGAAACCACAATATGGAAACAAGAAGTTGTATGATCAAGATGGTTACATTATTTATGAATTGTTCAGTGCGACCCTGGGTCAGCAGATGGTTATTAAATACAGGAGCTAATATTGAGGTTATCAAATAGCAGGGAAGGCATATAATAAAGAACCCAACCAAGTATTCATATGATCCATCAAAAAAATCTCTCATATCATAACCCAACAGTAATAATGCCAATGATGGGAAAGTGAATCCGGATAATAACCATATGCTTAAATATTTTTCGTGAAGGGTTATATAACGGTCAATCTGGCAGAATAGATTACTAATGATTGATCGCATTTTACTCAAATGATTTAAGTATTGAATCTTCTTGAAAAATAAACATTTAAACAAATTATCCTTCTCAACCTTTTCTGAAAGCCTGCTTAGAGACAGCGCTTCATTCGCCTGTTCCCTGAATCGCGGATCAATAGGTTCAAAGGATATTGTATTTTTTCCTGAAAGATATTTCTTTTTGAAATTATTATTTGCAAAAAAACGATACAAGGCAAACGATAGAAAGATTGTTGCAACAATAATCGGCAAGGTACTGTAGGATATAAAATCCTGAAATGAAAATATAAAAATCGTCATGATATATCTAGTACGAGATACTATGAAGAACATGATTATTATGCACAGGCACATGATGTATTTTTTATGCTCATTTTTTATATTGAAGGGATACCATAGTGCGATAAGAAAAACTATAAGACCAAGGGAAAATGCCATTAAAAAAAAATTAATCCCGATTAATCCTGTGGGCTTAACTATAAAGAACAATAGTGCACAATAAAGAAGATCAAGAGGAATCCCGATCAGAAAAATTACCTTGTTTATTCCTTTATGTTGATCAGGAATGCAGTATGAAAAAGGTTTTGTAAGTATTTCCAGTTGCACCCTGGCGATTGATGTGCCCAAAACCATCATTGAACATAGAAAGTAAAATATCACTAGGGTTACCATTATATGAGGGCTTCTAACATAATATCGCGACCAAATTCCAAATATACAGGCTGTGAGAAGTATAGTAAATAATATAAAAGCCTGACCAAATATATGGCGGTTTACAAATGGATTATATAACTTCATGTTTTCGGTTAGTATCGACATAATATTTCCCTTTTATTGTTTGTAGGGTGGGGTTTTATACCCCACCGCAAAACCGGTCAGGAATTAATCCTGACCCTACGTAAAACAAAATTTCCTTTATATCTAATCCAGTAACTCAATATCCTTTTTAAACCAGTAACGCCAAAGCCGATCTATAAAGAACCCGTTTGAGATAACAATGGCCAGGGCCATTGCGATTGATGCATAAAACGGGTTAAGCCCAAAAATGCTATATAAAGACAAGGCCAGTAAAACAGCCAGAAAGACCAATAATGTTATTAAGCTGCATGGCTTTTCATCATAGTAAATGAATATATTCATAGCCGGTATAATAATCAGCGCCCATAGAATTAAAGAGAAATCCGGGCCGACATAATTAAAGCTTATCTCTGCCAGCGTAAAACCCGGTATGTAATCTTTAATGGCGTTTGCTGTTAAAATTGCCAGCGACATCCATGCAACAACGATCACCGGTTTTAACAGACATATAATTAGTGAACTACAGAAATGTTCAGATCGTCCTTCTGGAAAGAGGTGATTGTTTTTCTCTGGATTTAACGCCAGTACTATGAATGAACAGGGGAAAAGCAGGACGATTAAGATGCAAAATAATGGAATAATTTTGGTAAAATAAAATATCATGAATTCATGTGATTTTTCATATCCCATGGGGGAGATTTGATATCCGGTCAGGCATAAAAATATTGATATAATGATTATATAAATGGTGAGTTTAATGCTCAGGTATTTTTTGTTAATAGTATAATAACGATCAAGTACACTATATATCCTGGCAATAATACTTTTATTAATACTCAGGAAAATTTGATTTTCCAGCCTGCTTAATAAAAGCCTACTGATCGGGCTCTCCTTTTCTTCACTGGATGACAATTTCCTCAGTGTGTATATTTCTCTTATTTGTGCTGTAGTATGTGCTGAGAAGCTGAGATTGAAAAGATTGGGATTTAAAATAAGCGACCTTTTAAAATCAGGGTTTACGATCATTTTCAATAGTGCATAAAGTGACCATATACACAATAGAAGAATAGGAATGGATATGTATAATAGCAAAGAATCAAGTGAATATGTAATTTCAAGTACTGTCATGACTGAAATCAGACATACAAGGAAAAATGTTGTGAAAATTGCTAAGAATGCTCTTTCTCTTTTGAACTGGACATATAAAGTAAAGTAGGCTGCCATGAAGTAGAACAACAGACCACATGCAAAAATGGACGTATAATATAAAAGCCCATTAATGCTTGTAGGGGCCGGTAGGTAAATAAATACTGCCAGGTAAATCAGATTGGCTATTAAGCCAGATAATAGAACTACCATGGCAGAAATCCTATGCAGGGATGGTAAACATGAAGCAAATGGTTTTGTCATGACCTCTGCCTGTATAATAGCAATCATTGCCCCAAAATAAAACATGGACAAAAATAAATAAAACATAATCGGGAAAAAAGGCTGATTATTTCCTGATAATGCCTCCGGCATTTTATTTTGATAATCACCAGCACTTAAAAAAATAAATAAAAATAAAATGACCAAAATACAAGAGTTGAACTGCATGAATCTGTTATTAAGCGGGTTATAGAGTTTTATGTTTTCGGTTAATATAGACATTGTTGCATTCCTTTTTTATTTTTAACGTAGGGTGAGGTTTTATACCTCACCGAAAAATCGGTCAGGAGTAAATCCTGACCCTACAAAACTAGACATGGTCTCTCCTGAACCAGTGCCAGATCAGCAAGCGTATAAAAATTATATTTGTTATGAAAGCCAGTAGTGTCAATGTTATCTGGAGATTGATTACATGAAGATTTATCAGGGATGCTATAACGCCTCCAATAATACCGAAACAAATGGGCGCTAGTATAACTCCAATGGATTTTGCAAAACCGAAATATATCGAAAATATTGGGATCATCACCAATGCCAGGGTGATCAACTGTGTGCCAACATGATGATAAGTGAAATAGTTACCCATCAATATAATATCAGGCATGATATGTTGCAGGCTGCATGATATAGCTATAACTATTGAGAACCACAAGACGATAAGAATAGGTTTACTTAAATATAATAAAAAGAATATCCAGAATTGTTGTTTGCGGCCCACTGGTAAAAGCTGATTGTGGTGGGGTGTTCTGGATAGGCCTTCAAACATACCGCAAATGCAAAGCAATACTGTCATTTGTAACAAGTTTAAAGATGTATTGTCAGGAAAAAATCTCATTTCTCCATAGACTTGATATCCTGAAAGAAAAAGTACAATAGAGCCCAGAGCGATAATTATGGCAAAAAACATTGACTGTGAAATTTTATTATAACAGCTAAAGCCATAGGACAGTGCGGACATTGAAGGGTATAGTGAACCCCAAAATGAGTGCTGTATGCTGAAATATGGCTTTCTTTTCATTTTATCAAGAAATGTGTCCAACCTATCATCCTCTTGTTTTGGCTTTTTAGATAATCTAAGTGTACTTAAAACCTCTTCCCATGTATCCCGATTAAAAGGTCTGGTATAAAAGGCCACCATCATTTTAGAATCATTACCATGTGATTTTCTCATTAAATCCTGTTCTCCAAGCATTTTCCACGCTGCTGTAACAAGGGCAAGCAATGATATAAGAAGCGGGACAAAACAAAAGGGGATGAGTTCCTGAGGCGCATATTCAAAATTATCATGTTTTATACAAGTTATCCAGACAAGCACTACCAGAAGTACAAAACTTAACATTACATATTGGTTTGGTTTTTCATCATGTAAATACAATGTTAAACAGACCGGTAAAAAATAAAAGGCCAGGACAATCACCGGCCCGGTGATTATCATCGAGCGTTTTGTTTCTGTATCAAAAGGAAGCTGCAGCAGGGCTATTGAATATATTACCGCAACCACCATCCCGATTAAGAAGATAATTTGACGCGGTATGTTATTATGGTTTGGAAGGCAAAAGGCAAAAGGTTTTGCAAGTATATCGATTTGCACGACTGTTATCATTTGCCCAAGAAAAAACAGAAATATCGCAAGTAAAATAAGTAGAACAAAAGGAAACCCTATTTCTTTTGCCCTAGTAGATATTGATGCAGCATAAAGAGCAATAAGTAAAATTAGATTACAGAAAAAGAATAATTTGTAACCAATAGGTTGCTTCATAAATGGGTTATATATTTTTAAGTTTTCACCTAGTATTGACATTGCTGATTTCCTTTTTTTTCTTCATTATGTATGATCATTCTTCAGCCAGTGACGTTTAAGTAAAAAACCAAATAAACCATTTGTTAATAAAATCATTATGGATGCCAGTACTATATGAGCAACAATATTGTTTGTTGCAAATGCCACAAAGGAAAGTATGAAAAGTACAGAGGTTAAAAATATCATCGTGAGTAAATGATATGGAACTATTACATAATCGAATATTAAATCAATAACTGGTGAAATGATCAGTGCCCATAAAAGTGTATGGAACCCAGGATGAATATAAGTAAGCTCATAACCAATAAACTCTATTTTTGGCATGTAGTCCTGGATGCCCCACGTTAACATAATGAATACTAAAACAAGTAAAACCAGAGTAATATATTTTAGCAGCCATAACAGAATATTAATCCCGAAATGCCTCAATCTTCCTAATGGTAAAAGTAGATCATGACGTAAAGGTGCAAAGATACTGCTAAGGACCAAGCACAAGGGTAAAAGTGCAAGCGCAGGTGCAGGGCTTATATTTATGTCATAGATTTTTTGAGTACTGCTGCTTTCAAAATAACCTGAAAAGAACAAAAAAGATGCTGCAAGTATCAATATTAAGATTGGCTCATTTCCTTTCTGAGCGAAATGGCGTGTAAATATTAAATGCAAGTTCCCTAATAATGAGTGTTTTAATCTGATAAAATCGTTTTTACCCATCCAATTAAAAATTGATTCTGCGATGTGGCTGTTACCATCATAATATTTTATCGGGTGATGATAATGATATGTGCTCTCTCTTTGTGATTTATCATATAAACCCTCAAAGGAATATAGTGTCAGGGATGATGGCTTTTCAATACATTTTCTCTTTAATGAAGTGTCTCCCAGCATCTTCCATGCAGCAACTGTTAAGAATATGGAAGAGAAAAGAAAGATGAAAATACTGTTGAGAGGAACATCACTGTAAGTGACAATGAAAGCCTTTTGAAAAAAAACAAATATTAAAAATGGAATAGAAAAAAGCAGTACCCCCAGTTTTAAATATTTTATCGGTTTATGAATCAAAAATGAAAAAATTATACAAATTGCAAGGGAATAGAAGGTTAATGAAATAACTGGTATCATAAGTATCAGATAACCTGACTCATTGAGTTGAGAGAATAGTAACGCCAAAACTGTAAGAAGGAGAGTCAGTAAAACACCAAAAATAAAAATTATTCTCCTTGGGATATTTTTATGATTTGGTAGACAAAATGAAAATGGTTTTGAAAGTACATCAAACTGTATCATTGCAATGATCTCTCCAAATAAAAATATGCAAATAAATATCCAGAAGATCATTGCATATGGAATCTGTTTTCCATTGGTAAACTCGGTGATAATTACACTGAACCTCAATAAAAAAACAAGCTCCATAAAAAAGAAAGTCTTAAAAAGCAGAGACTGTTTTTGAAATGGTGAATAAAGTTTTAAATTTGCACCTAGTATGGACATTGCTATTTTCCCTGTTGTATAAGATCACTCTTGAACCAGTAGCGTGATAATAGAATCAAGTAAAAAATATTTGAGATAAAGATCATAGAAGTCATTGAGATGACCTGAGTTTTTAGATCGCTATGTACAAAAAAGAATCCTGCTAAGACGATAAGCGTTATTATGAAACAAACCATTGTTGGCAAACTGCACGGCGGTTTTGGAAATGACATGAAGATATCAATAACCGGGATAGTAACTGCAGGCCAGACTATTAAAGATACTACAAGCGGGGTGTAGTTGAAGCTATAACCAAACAGAGTAAAGTCCGGCATATAGTTATTGAGGTTATGGGAAGCAAGGATGATAATGGAGAACCAGAGCATCATTGTAAAAGGTTTAACAATCCACAGCATGAGATTAATGCGAAACTGTTTTGATCGTCCTATAGGGAAAAGCAATTCACTGGATATTGGTTTATAAATTAAGATAATTTTCTTACAGTAGATAAACATGAAATATAAAACAGGATATGTGATAAAAAAGGAATCGATTTCCTGGTTATTCTGAATGTACCCGAAAAGGAAAATCAAAAATGAAGGAAGTACAATTTGATAAGTTATAGATTTTCCGGAATATCCCCAAACTCGTTCTAATAAGAGGTAGAATGTCCCCCAAATTGAACGGATTAATCTGTAGTCACTTTGGTTAACTATCTTTTTAAAAAATATATCTCCAATAATTTCATTTTGATTTTTCAATTCCTGTTGAGATAGCTTATGTGGCTTTTTCCCTATTTGTATTAGATTGTCTGGCAAATCGAAATATTTCCGGTGAAATATTCTGCCCACCTGGTCATCTCCAAGGACTTTCCATAAAACCGATGTTCCAAATAAGGAAGATATAAAAAGTGGGGCAAGGCAAAAAATAATAATTTGATTTAGCGGGACTATTAAATCATTTTTAAAATTTATGATGAATGACACTGATAAGATAATTGACACGGCAGGAAAACCATATCTAATATATTTTTTAAATGAATCATCGAGGGTAATTAAGAAAATAAAAGCCATAAATAAATAGAATGGCAAGCAAATGATCGGAAACACTATTATATGCAGGAAAAAGAGTAATAATGTGTGTTCAGAAAAAATGAAGAATATAAGCGAAAAACCAAGAGTTATTAATGCGCCTATTAAAAAGATTACTTTACGAATAGATTTTTGACCATCAGGCAGACAAAATGAAAATGGTTTTGAAATAAGTTCTGATTGAGTAATAGTTGTTATCATTCCTAATAAGAACATACCGGCGAATAAATTAATCAGGGGCCTAAGCACGCATTGCTGGTTTTGAATTATTTCAACTATTCTCAATCTATATAAGGCGTTACTAAATAATCCGATGATCGTTAAATACACCATTACCATACCGAAAAGACGACCATTAGAGTTATCATCATAACTTATATTATAGAGCCCCAGTTTTGCGCTTAGTATGGACATACCTGTTTTTACCTTTTATTGTTCCTGTTTTAATATTTGCCTATCCCTGTTTATTCTTTTCAATTTTCTTATTTTGCATCTGAATTTCAAGCCCTTATATTCTCCTTCATGTAAAGGAACTCATTTCAATCATGCGATCAACACATGCGGGCAGACACAGGGGTCTGCCCCTACAATTATTAATCCTTTCCCTGCGCCCTGAGCCTTGAGCCCTGCGCCCTTAAATCTTTTTCCTTTTTCCTCTTTCCTAAAACCTCACACCTAAAACCTAAAACCCCTTACCTGTTCTCTACCACCAATTGATAAATATCTTCCAGCGGCAGCGGAATCTGCTCCATCTGACAGTGTATCTTGTCTGCTATCTCTTCCAGCTCATCATGGTTTTGCATGTTTCCGGCGAGGGTAATAATCGCCTTTGAGCCATTCTGTTCCCTTTTGATGATATTGCTGAACGGCAGTGTTTCAGGTATTGGGCCATTAAGGGATGTAAGGCGTAACTTGATATATTGCTCTCTCAGGTCATCTATGGGTTGATCACAGATCATCTTCCCTCTGTTCATGATAAGGGCATGGTCTATTACCTTTTCTATATCTGTTAATATATGTGATGAGATTATTATGGTGCGGCCTTCCACCTGTATAATCTCCATCAAGAGTTCAAGGAACTTGCGGCGGGCAAGGGGGTCCATTGCTGCTGCCGGTTCATCAAGTATTAAAAGCTCCGGCTCAAAACATATGGCAAGAAGCACAGCAACCATCTGCCTCTGCCCTGGTGAGAGTTTGCCCACGCGGGCCTTTGGGTCAAGATCAAACTCTTTTATGTAGCGCTCCTCAATATCCTTGTTCCATGTAGGGTAATAGGCAGCCACATATCTTACAAGCTTTGCAATACTCATCCAGTCGATCAGTTTTCCCTCCTGGTGTACATAACCGATGCGCGCAAGCTCATGGGGCCCAAGCTTTTTTGCCTCTACATCAAATGTGGTGCATGTGCCTGAATCAGGCAGGTAAAGCCCTATCCAGTGGCGGATCAGGGAGCTTTTACCGCCGCCGTTTGCGCCCATGAGACCGTATATCCTGCCAGGGTAAATATCAAGGGACAGGTTATCGATTGCACAAATAGAACCAAAACGCTTGTTGAGATTCTTTACCGAGATAATAGGTTTTTCATTCATCTTTATTTTCTCCTTGTTCATTTTTCAGTTTCCTGTACATCTCTCTTAATAAATCAACCGCCTCTTCCTCTGTGTATTTCATAAGTACTGCTGTTGCAGCGGCCTTTTTAAAACTATCCTTTGCGGTCTGGGATTTAAAATCCTTTTTGATCCCCTTTGACATGGGCTTAACAAACATGCCGATCCCGCGGCGGCGCTCAATAATGCCGTCACGCTCAAGCTGGTTGTATGCCTTGCTTATGGTCATGGGGTTAACCATGAGTCGTGCTGCAAGGCCGCGCACATTTTCAAGCTGGGTCCCTTCAGATAGATTCCCTGAGAGCACGTACTGCTTTATCTGCTCTATTACCTGGGTGTAGATCGGAACACCGCTATGGTTGTCTATCTCAATAATCATCATTAAATCTCATAGGTTTATGCTGCTAGGTGTATTAATACAATAATACACTAAAAAACAGGATGTCAATAAATTTTTGATAAAAAAATCAAAGTCAAAAAAATGACAAATGTTTTTGTCTTTATGTAGGAAACCTGCTGGTGAAGTTAAAAGATACATAATAGAGGTAAGTTAATAACAATAAAATGCATAATAAAATCTGGCATGGCTGTTGCAAAACTAAGACAATGCTACATTCATATAAATCGGAAATTCTATTGAAAATGAGGGTTCAGATCATATTAAAACAAAGCTGCCTGTAAAAAACATCCTGTTTGAAACCATGTTTGAGGTGGCTCAAATCGGTATAGTGATTACTGACACCAACCCGGATATCCAGTATGTCAATCCTGAATTTACCAAAATATTTGGTTATACAAAGGAAGAGGCGCTTGGGAAATCGGTTGCTGATCTATTAATTAAAAATGATTCTGATAATAAAATAGTTACACCTGAAATGGTACATGGTGAATCTGTAGAATATGAGACTGTTCGCTGGCACAAGGATGGTAGAAAAATAGATGTGCTTTGCAGGGTTTCTCCGATCATACATAATAATCTGATTGTTGGCGGGTTTACCTTTTATTCTGATATATCGAAAAGAAAGGAGGCCCAGGAGTCACTGCAAAAGGCTAATCAGGAACTTGAAAAAAGAATTGAACAAAGGGCTCAAGCGCTTTTAAAAAGTGAAAAGAAATACCATGCCCTTTTTGATCAGTCTATTGATGCTATTATCATTCATGAAAAAGGAAAGATTAAGGACGTAAATAATCGCGCCTGTGAAATGCTGGGTTACACCAAAGAACAACTCCTTGAAATGACAATACCTGATCTTCACAGAGAAGAAGTAAAAGAAATAATAGAGAAAAACATCCAGAGTGTTCTTCATGCTGAAACACAGTTGGTCAAGGCCAGCGGTGAGCTTATTGATGTTGAGATCAGGCCCAATATCATTGATCTTGAAACATCCTATACTCAGGCCGTAATTCGTGACATAACAGAACGAAAACTTGCTGAAAATAAACTAAGAGAAAGTGAAGAAAAATATCGCACAACAATAGAAAGCTCCTATGATGGCGTTGCCATAATTCAGGATGCCACACACATATATGTAAACAGCAGTTATGCACGAATATATGGCTACTGCTCTCCTGAAGAGATTGTGGGCAAGGCAGATGTTGATCTGATTCATCCTGATGATATCGAATACATAAAGAAACGCGGGCAAAGCAGATTGAGAGGTGAAATAGCAGAGTCTGAGCGCTATGAGCATAAGGGCATTAAAAAGAATGGTGAATTTATATATGTTGAGGTATCGGTTGCAAAAATAATGCATAATGGGAGGCCTGCCACCCTTATCTATGCCAGGGATATTACAGATAGAAAGGAGACAGAAAAGAAACTTGAAAAGGCCATGAGGGATGCGGAACTGGCCAACAAATCAAAGAGTGAATTTCTGGCAAATATGAGCCATGAAATAAGAACCCCGTTGAACGGGGTTATGGGTATACTCAATCTCCTTTTATCCACAAGACTGGATAGTGAGCAGCTTGACCTGATTGAGACCGGGATGCGAAGTTCTCAGAGCCTGCTCACTGTTATCAATGATATACTTGATTTTTCAAAGATCGAGGCAGGGGAGCTTGATCTTGAGACGATAAATTTTAACCTCAGGAATGCGGTTGCCGAGGTGGTTGAACTGCCAGCCATGATGGCACAGAAAAAGGGTATTGAATTCAGCTATGAGATACATCATGAAACACCAAATCTTCTCAGAGGCGATCCTGGCCGATTAAGGCAGATAATCTTAAACCTGACCAATAACGCCATTAAGTTTACAGACAAGGGCGAGGTTAATCTGAGGGTTTTTGTAACAGAAGAGCAGGGCAGCCGTGTGAAACTCATGTTTGAGGTAAAGGATACAGGGGTTGGTATACCGGATGATAAGAAAGATATTATTTTTGAATCATTCAAACAGAGCGACTCTTCAACAACCAGGAAATATGGCAGAACAAATTAAAGATACTGATTGTTGAGGATAATTTAATCAATCAGAAGATCATACAGAAAATTATTACAAAGGCGGGCTTTGGGTGCAGCATTGCTTCTAATGGCAAGGAGGCATTAAAGGCGCTTGAAAATGATGATTATGATATTGTGCTTATGGATATTCAGATGCCTGAGATGGATGGCATAGAGGCAACAAGGATAATAAGAAACCCTGCATCAAATGTAAAAAATCATGCTATACCAATAATAGCCATGACAGCCCATGCCATGAAGGGTGACAGGGAGATGTGCATCGCCGCCGGGATGAATGACTATGCATCAAAACCAATCCAGCCGCAGGAATTATTCAAGAAGCTGGAAAAACAGATATCATTGAATAATAAAACCATAGAGTGATCAACCCTTACTGCTTTTCATCTCCTCAATCTTTTTATTATAAACCCTGATAACCTCCCTTCGGTCAAGCATCCCGATAAGTATAGAGTGATCATCATCCTTAACAACAGGTATGGACTGTATATTTCGAATGGTAAATTTCTTGAGCGCCTCATTAAGATCATCTGACGGGGTTAAAAAGATGATATCTGTGGTGCCTATATCCTTCATCATTACCACATTATCTATCTCCTGATTGAACAAGACCCCCCTGACGTCATTAACAGAAAATATCCCTTTCAGTTTTCCGAGGCTATCAACAACCGGGAAATAGTGCTGGCTTGAATGGCTGAAGAGACGCTTGAAATCACTGAATGCCATATTTTCAGGGACAACATCATATGACCTTAAGCCTGGTGCAAGGTCACTCACCTTTATCTTTTCAAGCACATCCACAAAGAATTCACCCCTGTGGGCATTTGAATCTATACGGCTTTTCACCTGTTTGATGAAAATAGTATATTTTTTTGAAAGCACATATCCAAGCAGACATACAAGAAAGCTCGGAAGAAGTAGGTGGTATGAGTTGGTCATCTCGCTCACGAATATTATTGTGGATATGGGTGTCTTTGACACAATTGTAAAAAAGCCTGCCATGCCCACAACAACAAATGCACCCGGATGGGTTACTATACCAGGCATGAGTATATGGAAGATTCGCCCGACCGCTCCTCCAAGCGCACCGCCTATTACTATTGATGGCCCGAAAACACCGCCGCTTCCACCTGAACCTATTGAAAAGGAGGTAGTGAGTATCTTGCCAAAGGCTATCCCTAAAAGAAGAAGGGCAGGGAGTTGATTAGAAAGGGCCTGCTGGGAATAACCATACCCGAATGAAAGGGTCTGAGGTAGAAAAAAACCTATTATACCTGTTAAAAGGCCGCCAATGGCAGGCTTAATATAATTGGGAATCTTTATTTTGGTAAAAACATGGTGTACCCCGTAAAAGCATTTGATATAAAGAATGCCTGCTGCAACCAGCACCAGTGAAAGCAGTGCATATGGGCCAAGCTCAAGGGGGTTATTGAATATGAAATCCTCTGTATCAAAGAGTGAACCCCACCCAAAGAACATACAGAAGATGCAGTATGCTATGATAGAGGCAATACCAGTAGGGATTATCACATCCGATTCAAATTCAGGATCACGGTACAGCACTTCAGATACAAACAGCGCCCCTGCCAGAGGGGCGCGGAATATGCTGCCTATGCCTGCGCCCATGCCTGCTGCCATAAGTATTCTTCTTTCTCTGACGCCAAGGCCAAGCTTTGTTGCCAGGAATGAACCAAACCCTGCGCCTATCTGTGCAATAGGTCCTTCTCTTCCGCCTGAACCGCCTGTTGTTATTGTTATTGCAGATGTAATTGATTTGATAATTGGTATCCTGCCCCTGATAAAACCTTCTTTGTTATGGTATGCCTCGATTGCAGCGTCTGTGCCATGCCCCCCTGCCTCAGGCGCAAAGGTGTATGCTATCCATCCGCTTATAAGACCCCCTATTGCAGGCAGAAACAGGAGCAACCATCTGTTGAATATCGTACCTGTAGGACTGAAAAGATCAGTTTCTCCTGCTGCTGAAGGAGGTCTGTATCCGGCAAGATAATCCAGGAAAAAATGCACACCGATCTGGCAGAGATACTGGAATGCGACAGAACCGAGCCCCGCTATTATGCCAACAAGTATGATACATGATGTTATTGAAGTGATTTTTTTAAAACCAGTCTGTTTATTTGTTTGATATATATATGTTTCAGTCATTTCACGTCTGACCTGCTCCATTTTTATTAATTTTCGGAGTTTAGTTTATTCATTTTAATACTGTGGTTTTTGATTACCTCATGTGTAGTAGTATCAGTATCAAATATCGAATTTAGCCCCTGATGCTCCTGAGGCGGGTCTCCTGTAAAGGGGTCGCCCTTCTGCCAGAAGCCGTCATCATGTTTTGCCCTTGCTTCACCGCCCCATGCCCAGACATTGGTTCCTGCAAGCGGGCCGCCTTTAGATGCGTTTTCATAAACAATATTATATACGTGGTTTAAAAACCTGTCCCTTGCAGATACAGGGGTATCAGCCCTGAAGGTGCCCCCATCACGCTCCATGCCATATTCGCCAAGCACAACAGGTTTCCCAAGTTTAGTGGCCAGCTCTATATGTTTATTTATATATGCGGTTGCCTTTTTAAGGGTAGGGGGGAGTGTCTCATCTATCTTATCCGCCCTGAACCAGCCCCAGTTTTTAGGCCATAGATGCATGCTTGCATAATCTATTACAGGCCCAGCGTGGGTGTTCAGGAAAAGCTCTTCATCATACAGGCATCCATGTATGCCCTCGCTGCCTGTGCTGACCATATGGTTTTTATCTATGGATTTTATATATGCGGCTATGCCGTGAACCCAGTTTAAAAATATACCCTTGTGCAGTTGACCGTTCTCACCGTCTGCACCGGGGCGAGGCTCATTGGCTAGCTCCCATGCCATTATGGTTGGGTCATCTTTATATTGCATGCCTGTGATAGTATTTTTACGATTAAGGATAGTTGCAATATACTCGCGGAAGCGGTTTTGAGCCTTTGGGTTCATATAAAACCTTGCAGAATAGGCCATAAAGTCCACCCATCTGCCTGTTACGCCAGGGTCTATCAATGGCTCATCGCTAAGCCATGACATATAGGTAGACATACCGCCTGACCATTCCCAGTAGTTGTTGAGAAATATTACTGCTGTCATGTTTCGTTTTGCCATCTCAGAAAGCAATACATCAAGCCCCTTTGACAGAGCTTCATTTAATTCTCCTGATGCTGATTGAATGGCAGGTGTAACAGATCGTTCTATTTCAGACTCTTCAGATGCCCCCAGTACACGAAGGTTAACTATGCCAAGGGATTTCATCTGATCCAGTTCCTTTACAAGCCTTTTTCTTCCTTCTGCGCTTGCGCCAAGATAACAGCCATACCAGAAATTTGCCCCGCAGAAGTAATAGGGTTTATCACCCCTCATAAAGCGCAATTTATCAGCGCGGATAAAGTCAGCGCCCCATGTCGTTGCTGATATATAAATTAAAAATAACAAAGTGAGTGATAGGAATCGTGGAATTTTAGATCTCAAAATAATTTCTCCGGTAAATAAATCACTTTATCAACCTGTCTCTTTCACGCAGAATGAAATAGGCCAGTATCACATTAATAATGGCAAAGACAACTACCACAGAGATAAACCCTTTGTAAACAAAATGAAAAAAATTAAGGCCGATGAAAACCACACCTGCCTGCATGAGGTCGCCCACCCTCTGCCCGAAAGAATCGATGGTCGCCCGTGCCTCATATTTTTCCTGCCTGCTCATGGGCAGATAGAGCATCTGTTTTGTGGTGTTAAGGAGCGAATAATTAAGACTGTTTTCACTGATCTTCACTATGCGTAAAAAGGCAAGTGCCGGAATAAACATCAGGCTTCCATACCCAAGCACAACCACAAGGGGGGTAAGGGCGAATGCCCAGTTGAAACCGGTTAGCTTCAGCACCCTTGATACAATGAAAAACTGAATAACTGCGCCGGCCAGGTTTACAATGGAATAAAAACTGCTGTAGAATTTGCCGACATATACAGATTTGTCAATAGATATTAACCCCGCTGCTACCCCTTCTCTAAAATCCCTTTCAAGGGTAGAAGAGAGCAGGTATTCGCCAGTACTGTTTATCAGGTTAAACAGTATAATAAACAGGGCTATCATGAGCAGTATCCTGCGTGTCAGGACAATCTGGAAACATGCAAGAAAAGATGTTTTCATGTACTGGACAGGGGTGCAGTCATCCAGGATACATTCAGGCGGCAGTGTCTTTATTGCATACATCACAGGTAATATGGAAAGGGCAAGGGTAACGGCTGAGAGTAAAATCAGCCCCTGCGCGGTCATGTAATTTACCAGCAGGCGGCTTATGGCTGATCCTGCCCATGCACCTATTGAGCCACCAAAGGCTATAATAACAAAGAGCCTTTCACCTGCCTCCCTTGTGAAAAGATCGGTTGCAAAGGCCCAGAACTGTGCGATGATAAGTACTGTGTATACACCAAGCCATACATAAAAAACCACAGAGATATGGAGCCCCAGATAGGCTGCAACATAGAACCCTGCAAGTATTAAAGAAAACAGTATCAGCATTGACCGCATAAAGCTGTTGCAGGTGTATTTACGTGAAAAACTGCCATATATCGGAAGAATTACAATAAGCAGCAAGGCCTGTATTGCCACAGCATAACTCTTTATCTCGGCTGTCTTCTCGGTGAGTATTAGGATCTCTCTTGCGGGCTTTAGAAAATAGGTGGTCATCAGGATAAGAAAAAGGGAGATGAACAGACCCGTGATACCTTTTCTCTCCTCAGGCTTTGTATTTACCCCGAGAAATAGAGTGTTTATCAGAATATTTTTTAATTTTTCTTTCATCTTGAAGCCCTGCTTAATGTTTAATCGGTTCTCTTTGCCTCTTTTAGAATAAGGTCTCTGCGTTTGATGAGCGCATTTATCTGCATTTTGTTCAGGTATGGAGAGAGGTTTTGAGTCAGGTTCTCAAGGTTTAATGACCCCAGTTTTTTATAGAGCATATCTGATAGATAAAGCGGCACCTTTCGGTACATTTTAGGCCTTTTGCCATTCAACCTGAAGGCCCTGGTGTGGTCAATAAACACCATCATATAATCACTTTTTGTCCAGAGTATATTGGTAAGGTTGCGGTCTTCATTAAAGATCAATATATCAAAGATATAGCGTATCCAGAATTGCTGATCCTTTTTGCAGTAGCTTTCAAAGGGTGCCTTTGTCTCTTCTCTGTCTCTTTCATTTATACTGTTTTCCACCCAGTACTGAAGTACTCCCTCTATTCCATCAATCTTTCTGGTTACGGCTGCAGGAACCATCTCAAGGTCAAGCATCCGGTCAAGCCGGTATGCGGCCACATCAGAGTGATACCTGTCTGACTCCTCATATTCCTTTCTGGTTACAGGGCGGGAGTCCACTGTTTTAAATATCGCATTTATGCTCCTGTCTCCCTTTGTGATGGTAAGCTTACGAGGTCTTGTTATGCCTGTGCCTATCTTCTCCTTAGCGGTTATATCCCCTGTAGAAAGTAACTCCTCGATCTCCCTGTCAGTCATACCCGACAATTTCATCGAAAGGCTGTGACTTTCTTTAACAGGAGGCTCTTTATCATTAATCCCCGCATAATGAACATACATGCCGCTATTTTCAATTATAAGTGCAGATGGCTGACCTCTGTAATAACTCTTGAGCATCCCTGTATCAAGACGAATTACCAGGCCATCCATTCGTTCTGTGACCTTGCTGTTTGCAGTTGGTGTGTGGCCGACTACAACACGGCTGGCCTTTACCTTTTTCAGAAGACTTTCTATTATATACGATTCGGTATTGATATTACACAGGGATGTCCCACGATACCACAGCGGCCCTTCACTTCCTAAAAACCATCCGTTTTGTGCCTCAAAAAGCTCAAGCACATCATTAAACCATGAGGGTCTTTTCTCCAAGTTTCGGTTGATTTCAGGGTCTGCATCAATGAGTATTTTTGCCTTTGCGTTCAGGTATGTAACGCGGTCATAATAATTAACAAAAACCGGAAGGACCGATGCCATTCTTAAGCGGTTGACAGTATCAATATATCTTGTTATCTGGCTCTTTCCTTCTACATTAATTTCAAGGAGTGATTTGTCCATTAGTTGTGATGGTATGCCGCCATGAACAAAGATCGTGTCATTAATTTTAAGGATCAATAGCTGATTAAGGATCCATGTGCCTATTGCCCCATCAGGGCCGAATGCCCTGTCCAGTGCTATAAAGCCGGCAGGATAGAGTTTGTCAAACTCCTCATTATAATTTTTATCATTTTGCCCTTCATGCTCCTTTAAATATTCAAGCCTCAGCTCTTCACGCTCCCTGGCTGTTTCATCACCCGCAAATGCCATGTAATCATCTGGTGTCACATAATCCCTGTTGCCTGTCAGGGCCATCAGCTCGTGGTTACCAAGCAATACATGCACTGCGCCTCGTGATTTCTCCGCCTGGGCCTGTAACTTCATCATCAATTCTATAACATCGCGTGAACGCGACCCCCTGTCAACAAGGTCTCCCATGCTCACAAGATGGCTCTTTCCGCCAGCCCAGTTAAGGCTGTTATCAATCATCCCTGTTTCCTTTAAAAGTGAAACCAGTTCGTCATAGGCCCCGTGCACATCACCAAAGACCACAATTTTTGCTTCTGTTTTGATATCAAACTGGCGATCCTCTGCAATGGCAGTGATGGAAGTTAAAAGAGTAAAAAACAGTAAAAGATATGTATAAAGATATCGTAACATTTTCATTCTCTTTAGAAAGGTTAATGTTTCGATAAGTTATACATTAATGAATTGAAAGTCCATATGGAATTATGCAAAGGTATTTGATTTTTTCACAATCAGATTATGAGATGTATTATTTGTAGAGACAAGGCATGCCTTGTCTCTACAGGGGAGCTTATCATTTCTTAAACTGTGCTATTGTCTGGGCAAGTACAAAATGCTGTTCAGGTCTCAGGTTGAGGGCCTTTTTTATTGCGTCTGCATCAGCGAATGCCCTGACTATACAGGCAAGCCCTTCTGAGGCGCACCACAGATAAACGTTTTGAGCAATAAATCCTGTGTTTGCATATGACCATGTTACCTCAGTGTCTTTCATCCTTTGTCCCCCAAAGCTGGCTCTTTCATAGTCTGCAACATAAATAAGGTTTACAGGGGCGCCGGGAACAAATGGCTGAGTCCCTGCAACAGAGCGTATGTCTTCTTTGCCAAGGACCTTTAGAGCGTGTTCCTTTGCGTCATATAGAAAGAGACCGTCCGCTGTTGTCACATAGATATCAATATTCTGCCAGTCTGCAGCTGAAGGCGCAGTACGATGGTTTGTGCCGGGCCTGTTAATGCCATCCGCTGCCCAGAGCATGTTAGACATCTGCTGCATTGTAAGTTTAACTGCCGGACCGAATTCACCTCTCTGGCTTTGTCTTAAACTCAATGCCTTCATCAAAGGTATCCCGCCCTCCTTTTGAGGATCAGGCAGTTTAATTACCTCTTCTGCTGAGACCAGACCGACATTTGCCAGTATGAACAGACCTGCAACAAACAATATCATGAGTTTTTTCATAATATTCCCTCCTTTGGTTATTTGTTAAGTGTGAAAAACATTAATAAATAACTTGCATCTTCATGTCAAACCATTTTGGAGGTAAAAAATAAAAGTTGACAAAATGTAATAAAAGGGAATAATATGCCCTATAAATTATAGTTAAAAGGAATAATAAGGAATGGAAAGATATCTATATACAATCGAAAAGGTTGCCGAACTGCTGGATGTACACAAGAAAACGATCCTCAGATACATCAAGGAAGGTAAGCTAAAGGCGAACAAGGTGGGTGGCCGCTGGCGCATACATGGTAATGACCTGACCAGTTTTGTAGGTGCAAAAGATGCCCCTGATGAAAGTCTTACACACAATCAGAAACCAAAGGCCGATGTTACGCCTGAGCCCTGGGTTTCGACAGTCGTACATGTTGAAAATAAAGAGAGGGAGGAATTTATCAGGATAAGTAATACCCTGATTGCAATAAAAAGCGGGGCAGATGCTCAGGATAGAAGATGCAGGATCGATGCAGTCTATTTTGAGGAGGAGCTTAAGATACAGGTCCTCATATGGGGGACACTGGACTTCACTGATAAGATTCTTAAGATACTGGAGGAATTGTTAAAATGAAAAGAGATCGGGACACAGCAATAACAGTGTGTATTAAGAACCCGGATGCATTGAAGAAATATTATAATGCAATACTTGAGTATTGGCCTGTACCTATGGAAAAGATCTATATTCCAACTTCTCTTGGTAAAACACTTTGCATAAAATGCGGTGATGAAAAAAATCTGCCGATGATCCTTATCCACGGCTCCATGTCAAACTCTGCGTCATGGATGGCTGATATAAAGAGGCTGAGTGAAAAATACTGTACATATTGTCTTGATATCCCGGGTGACCCGGGCGGAAGTGAAGACAGGCGGTTTAACTGGCACGGGCCATATTTTTCACAGTGGATCAAGGAATGCATGGATTATTTGAAAGTTGATAGAGCTGTTGTCGGAGGCCTCAGCCTTGGTGGATGGGCATCTTTACGCTTTGCTATTGATTACCCTGAAAGGGTGAATAAGCTGTTACTGCTCGCCCCTGCCGGGCTTGCCCCTGTGAAGATGGCGCTTTCTTTTCTGTTTTTATCCCTGATGGGAAAATGGGGCAGGGAAAAAATACTTAAAAGGCTTTTTAAGGGCAGGGAGATCACAAAGGAGTTGCGTGATTTTTTTGAGGTAACAGCAGGAAACTGCAAACCCAGATATGGGAAAGTTCCGGTGTTTTCCGATAAGGAACTTGCATCCCTCTCGATACCCGTTATCTATATCGGTGCAAAAGAGGATGTGCTTATTGATACAAAAAGGTCTCATGAAAGGATATCAAAATGTGTCTCAAATCTGAAAAGTCTTGTCCTTGATGAAGGGCATGCACTTGTTGGATTATCTGATGAGGTTTTTGAGTTGCTGGGGTGAAGGAACCATCGGGTGGGCACAGGGGCCCACCCCTACAGTCTCTATGTGATTGTCATGGCTTTATTATTTATTTTGTAGGGGCAGGCCCCCGTGCCTGCCCTAACGCAATGAATATGATCTGCGAAATTATTCATGTATCAAGGCATAAAGACATAAAAAAAGCGGACACGCAGGTCCGCCCCTACAAAAATATAGAAATTATTTTGTGTTACATGTAGGGGCAGGCCCCCGTGCCTGCCCGTTTATACAGGCGCCTGCATTGGTTTCTGAATAAAAGCTGATAGCTGATAGCTGACCGCTGAAAGCTCTATATCTACAGCTCCGCGCAAACAACCT
This sequence comes from Desulfatiglans sp., assembly GCA_012513605.1. NCBI lineage: Bacteria > Pseudomonadati > Thermodesulfobacteriota > Desulfobacteria > Desulfatiglandales > Desulfatiglandaceae > Desulfatiglans > Desulfatiglans sp. The sequence goes on from JAAZBV010000060.1 coordinate 37,212, forward strand.
TTTTGAATTTCCCTTTTTCCAGATGATAATGGATAAACTGCGGGATCACGGCCTTTTGCCCGACCTTAAGAGGTGTGAGTTTGGGCCAGTCTGAGGCGGCAACGGCCTCTGGTGTTAACTCCTTCACGCCCTCAATCTGTACCCTGGCTTCAAGCACAACATTATATTCATCAGAAACAAAACGATCCACGATCACAGACTCTTTAATATAATTATGAAGGAAGGCATAAAACTTTTTTACTGATTCGCGGGTCTTAAAGGAACCGCCCACATGTACCATCTCAAAGTCATCAGCAAAATATTTAAGAAAACCATCATAATCTCTGCTGTTAAATTTCTTTAAATAAACATCAAATTCTTCACGGGTCATATATGTGTCTCCTATCTAAAAGTATTTTTATAAAAATTATATTAAGTGCCTGTACAAAAATTGTCGTTTTGTTCGACGGCTGTCAGCCATCAGCGTTCAGCTTTCAGCTAAAGCATTTAAGACAAAGCCTTATCTCACGGCTGATAGCTGAAAGCTGAAAGCTTTTAAATTTCCCTCCCGATACGCGAACCATCCCCTATTGCATCTATAATCAGGGCAGGGTCACCGCAGTCGCCAATCTGATATATCTCAGGCGCTGTACCCTTCATTCTTGTCATTAACTCAGTATCCGGTAACATTGGTAATGCAGGCAATATGGTATCTGCCTCAAGGGTCTTTTTCTCTCCCTCTTTCGTAATGATAGTGAGCCCCCTCTCTGTTATCTCTTCATACTTAACGCCGGGATACAGTGTCACACCCTTTTGTTCTAGCCATCCAAACAGCCTGACCTTATGGTTCTCAATCACCATCTTTCCCATCTTCTCAGCGGTCTCCACAACTGTTACCTTCCTGCCGCGCTTAACAAGGAACACTGCTGTCTGGAGCCCATGTATGCCGCCGCCGATAATCACAACATTTTTTCCGATGGGCATCCAAATTTTCGTGGCCCATATGAGAAGCCTGGGGCTGAAGAACCTCAGGAAATTCTTTAATGTTCGATTCAGGTCAGCGGCCTTAACCACCTTTGGTGAATCGATGCCAGGTATATCCGGAACAGAATACAGCCCGCCTGTGGCTAGTATTAGCACATCGGGCTTAATCTTTTCAATGAGCGTCCTGTTTACCTCTTTACCAAGATTGATCTTTACCCCCAGCTTTGTAATCTGGGTGTAAAGATAACGAACCAGTGCCGGAAGGTCTTCAATATCAAGCCCCTTGATCGTGGCTGCCACAGGCACTGAGCCGCCCAGGTAATGTTCCTTCTCATAGAGTGTTACATCATGTCCCCTTAGGGCAGCCACCCTTGCGGCCTCCATACCGGCTGGCCCGCCGCCCACTACCATAACCTTTTTCTTTTTATCAGCGGGCTTAATCTCATATTCCCCCTCCTTTGCGAGTGATGCATTTATGCGGCAGAATGACTTACCGGGGACACCCGGTATATAATTTGTATGTATCGCCTCGATGCAGGAGAGGCAGCGTGTGCATGGTGCAATATCATCCAGCCTTTCTTCTGCAACCTTGTTTGGGAGGTCAGGGTCTGCCAGAAGGCGTCTTGTCATGCCGATAAAGTCTGCCTTGCCCTCTCGCAGTATCCTCTCTCCCATTTCAGCGTTGATGCCTGCTGTGGCAATAACAGGTATTTTGACTGCCTTTTTAACAAGTGCGGCGAGAGGCACCCAGAAACCGGCCCCGCTTTTACTTCCATCAAGTTCTTTTGGAAGTGGATCAGGCACCTCGGGATAACAAACCGCCTCTGGCCAGTTAATTAAACTGTACAAAGGCCCTATACCATCGGCCTTGGGATGAAGGTTATCAGCTCCCGCAGCCTCAAAGAGCCTGCCGAACTCCTGACCCTCAGCGGCAGTTATGCCATCATCTATCCCATATTCAGCAGCATTATAAAGCACACCGATCGGGTAGTCATTACCCAGACGCGCCTTCATCTTCTGAAGTATCTCAACCATGAACCTGGCCCTGTTCTCAAGGCTTTGTGGGCCATACTGGTCTGTGCGTTTATTCCAGTGACGCGACATAAAGGTGTTGCCAAGGTGTTGTGTGCCGCAGTGTATCTCAAGGTGGTCAACCCCTGCCTGTTTCAAACGCTCCCCGGCCTTTACAAACTTTTCCTGAATATCTTCGATCTCGCTTAATGTTGCCTCTGCTGTTTCATCGCTCAGGAAACCATACACCTCTTCTTGCATCACCGATGCGGCAATGGGCGGGCGACCGGCAAGGGAGGCAGGGCACCATGGCCCTGCATGCATCATCTGTACAGATAGTTTGCAGTCATATTTATGAACGGCCTCTGCCAGTTTTATAAAGCCAGGAATGTATTTGTCAGAATCAATACGCAACCCGTCAGGCATCCTTGCGCCAAGGGGATAATCAAGGTAGGCGTTCCATAAAATAACCATACCGGCCCCGCCCTTAGCCACTGCCTCTACATAGTCGATAGTCCTCTGGTTCATGTGGGCATCAACAGGGTCATGGGTATTCATCTCCGCGGCAGTCTTTATGATCCGGTTCTTTAACCGCATCTTGCCTATATAAAAAGGTGAAAGCAGCATTTCAAACTGCGTCTTACCGTTCATTATTACTCCTCCTTGATTAAGTAAAGAATCCCTTTTGCTTTGAGGAACGAAGTATATGGAGTCAGGTGTTTTAAGTCAATATTAATTCACCCCACTACTTTGTATGAAAATATAGCAACCCATAGAGATTTAACTTATATTGATTTTTTCCTGAAGTATGCGAATTCAGGTGATGCGACCAGGTGTGAAAAAAAACAAGGTGACAAGATTTTCAGCCCATTTGTTTATTAGAAAATGATGCTATGATTCACCTGAATAGATTGAAGGGGTAAAAATGGAACATGATAAAATAAGTATAAACATAGTAAAATAAAATCTATTTAAAATTCCAAAAACCAAATTAGCCGAGTTAAATGATTTTATTGAATCTATTTTAATGAAATCTGATTCCTGTAAAACAAAACGGGTAGAAAAACTCGAAGGGATATGGAAAGGATTGGGCTTCGAAAAGATAACTGATCTAGACAAAAGTATTCGAGAAATCCGTAACGAGTCAGAAAATCTGATGTAAGAGATACAATTCTACCCTGGATAATTATAAAATAGTCGATTTGGATTTTGATGTAGTTGAAACAGCTAAAACTATTAAAGGACTTGAACTCCACGACAGGCTTATAGTCTCAACCTCTTTGTTTTTGAATATCCCGATATTGACAAGTGACCAAGGTATTATGGATTCTGCGCAGGTCACAACCATATGGAATTAGCTATCGGACATCTAAAAAGAGCCGCAGATAGTGTAACAAGCTCATGCTTATACTTTTCATAGATATCGCACAGAACGGTTTTCTGGCCCCGGTTGAGCTTCCAAATAAGTATTTTGTCTTCCAGCATTTAGTACCTTTATATCGACTGCAATCGTATATTTACCTATATGACAATCGATATAGCAAAATTAGTATATTTTTTCTGTTAAAAATGGTGCTTGTATTTTTTAATAAAAAATCCTAAACCTAACGCACTATATCTTTACTGGCACATCCTCCTGAAAGGAACGTTAATCCCCGGGGAGCAATAATAAAGGCAAAATAGCCTTAAGAGGCAGGGAAATGATCAATAGGATAATGAATAATATGGAAGATAAAAATAAGGCAACATTATATTCCCTCATAACACTAATACTTATTTTGTTAATCAGTAATAACCCGCTTTTTGCCTTTGAAAGCAAATCATATATTGCTGCAAAAAAAGAGAGAAATTCATTTACACTCAGTGAATCCGGACACTCCAATCCCATCATCATTGCAAATAATGATTTTCCGGGCGTTAAACGTGTCGCGAATATATTACAAAGAGACATAGCTGAGGTAACCGGTTCAAGGCCTGATATCCATATTGATCAGCTTCCCTCATCCGGGTACATGGTAATTGCCGGGACAATCGGTAAAAACAGCTTCATAGATAGGTTGATAAATAATAATCGGCTTCAGGTTGATGATATAAAAGATAAAAGAGAGAGCTTTATTATTCAGGGTGTAGATAACCCCTTCCCATCAGTTGAAAAGGCCCTGATTATAGCCGGCAGTGATAAACGCGGTACAATCTATGGGATGCTGGATATATCCAGGCAGATCGGGGTCTCTCCCTGGCACTGGTGGGGTGATGTGCCTGTAAAAAGGAAAACGAACATCTATGTATCCCCTGGCAGATATACAGAGGGAGAGCCAAAGGTAAAATACCGCGGGATATTTATTAACGATGAGGCACCATGTCTTTCTGGCTGGTCAAAGGCAAAATTCGGAACTGATATGTTCAACCACGAACTCTACGAACCCATGTTTGAACTGATATTGAGGCTGAAAGGGAATTTCCTGTGGCCTGCGATGTGGGGACGCGCATTTTATGACGATGACCCTGAAAACGCCAGGCTTGCAGATGAATATGGTATCGTAATAGGCACCTCTCATCATGAACCCATGATGCGGGCGCATGATGAATGGCGTCGTTACGGGACAGGCAAATGGGATTATGAGAGCAACAGTGAGGAGCTAAAGAAATTCTGGAGAGATGGCATTAAAAGAATGGGCCGGAATGAAAGCATCATTACCCTTGCCATGCGCGGGGACGGGGATATGGCAATGAGTCCTGACGCTAACATTGAACTTCTACAGAAAATCGTAATTGATCAGAGGGAAATCCTGACTCAAGTTACAGGGAAGGGCATTACAGAAATTCCGCAGGTATGGGCCTTGTACAAGGAGGTGCAGGAGTATTACGACAAAGGCATGAGGGTGCCTGATGATGTAACCCTGCTTCTCTGTGATGATAACTGGGGGAATATCAGGAAACTGCCTAACCCTGCGGACAAGCACCGTAAGGGAGGTTATGGCATATATTATCATTTTGATTTTGTCGGTGGGCCGAGAAATTACAAGTGGCTTAACACAAACCAGATTGAAAGGGTGTGGGAGCAGATGAGGCTTGCATGGGAATATGGCGCACGTGAGATCTGGGTTGTAAATGTGGGAGACCTTAAACCCATGGAATTCCCCATAAGCTTCTTCCTTGACTACGCATGGGACCCTGAAAGGATTAATGCGAAAGATCTGCCTCAATATTATAAACGATGGGTAGAAGAGCAGTTCGATAAGAGATACAGCAACGAGATTGCCGATATACTGAATAAATACACAAAATACAATTCAAGAAGAAAGCCTGAGATGCTCTCCCATGAGACATACAGCCTTGTCAATTACCGTGAGGCTGAAACAGTTGTTAATGATTATAAAGCGTTATACGAAAAGGCAACCATGATAGGGCGCTCCCTTGGTAAGGTATATCAGGATTCCTTTTATCAGCTAATCCTTCACCCTGTTGAGGCATGCGCCAATCTGTATGAACTCTATTTTACAGTCGCAAAAAACAGGCTTTACGCGGCACAGAAACGGAACCTGACAAATGACCTTGCCATAAAGGCTGAGGAATTATTTAAACGTGACGCAGAGATATCCCATTACTATAATAAGGTCATGGCTGGCGGTAAATGGGATCACATGATGGACCAGGTTCATATAGGGTACACCATGTGGAACGATCCCCCGGATAACATCATGCCGGAAGTGGCGAAGATTGATATCCCTGATGAGGCCAGGATGGGAATCGCTTTTGAAGGGGCTGAAAAGGCCATATTGCCTGAAGATAAAAATGTAAGGCTTCCTGAGTTTGATTCATTAAATAATCAGAAATATTATATAGATATTTTTAACAGAGGGAAAAGGCCATTCAGGTTTATTGCCACGCCTGACAGGCCATGGATAAAAATATCAGATAAACAGGGTGAGATTGCCACTGAAAAAAGGATATGGGTAAGCATTGACTGGGGCAGGGCGCCTTCAGGCACAAGCATGGCCTCTGTTAATATTTCTGACCGGGAAAATAATTTTATCATTACAGCGGTTATCAACAACAGGGAAGTCAAAAGAGAGGAGATAAAAAACTGTTTTGTTGAGGCCAACAATTATGTTTCAATTGAGGCTGTAAATTATACATATAAGAGTGAACCTGCCCCTTACTCATGGCAGGTCATCCCTAATCTGGGGCGGACAAATTCAGCAATCACCCTTTTGCCTGTTACCGCAATGGATATCCCGCCGGATAATAGGCCAGGTCTTGAATACGATATTTATCTCTTTAACAGGGGTACCTTTAATATCAGCTTTTATCTATCTCCCACCCAGAATTTCGGATACAAAGAGGGGCTTAAATTCGCAGTATCTATTGATGATAAAGAACCTGTGGTTATCAACATGCATGAAGGAGATACCCCTGACTGGAAATACCCGAAATACTGGGAACAGGCAGTAGGTAATAATATTCGAATAGCAAAAACTGAGATGAACAATATTGAACCGGGAAGGCACACCCTCAAGTTCCATGCAATTGACGCGGGCATCGTGCTTCAGAAGATCGTAATAGGAAAAGGGGATGTGAAGCCAGCCTACCTGGGGCCTCCAGAGAGTTACAGCAATGTTTTTAAAAAAGAGTAGGATATTTTTTATAATTAAGGAGACCAATACATGAGCAACGCAGATAACACCAGTAAACTTCCCCGTTCAGATGTTTTTAATTATGCATTTTATATGACTTCCGAGATGCTTTTTCTTTTAATGCCTACCACATTCATGAACATATTTTTGACTGATAACCTGCTGATCAGCGCCGCTATTGTTGGTTCTGTACTCGCTATCGCCCGTATTCTTGATGGCATAGCGGGGCTTGTGTCCGGCATGATTATCCAGAAAACAAGGGAAAAGGGGATATATTACAGTAAATGGATAACAGCTACCCGCTGGTTTATCTGCTGCGGCATAATATTAATGTTCTCAAACACATCTGCTATGCCTCTTTCAGTCAAACTGGTTATTGTATTTATTGCCTACTGCATGATTAATCTCTCTATGAATTTTATCCAGACATCCCAGTTCAATGTCCTTGCAATCATGGGAGGCACATCCCTGGAAAAGAGGAACCTGCTCGCATTCAGGGGCACACAGGGTGTTACAATTGCAACATTAATTGGCAGCATATCCCTTGTCCCCATAATTAATAAGGTGCTTACTCCCATTATCGGGAGTAATTATGCATATTTTGTCATGGGTATAGTCTGTGTGCTTCCCTATATGTTCGGCTGTCATTTTCTTGCAAAGTCTGCCAGAAAATATGAAGAGGCCTCACCGTTCAGTGCAGGTATAAAAATCAGGGTTGTTGATATGGTTAAGTCTGTATTCACAAATGATCAGTTGCTTATCCTGATTTTGGTAATGTCTGCCTCTTACATTGCCCAATACACAGTAATGACTCTTGCTGTCCATTATTTTACCTATGTGATGGGTAATGTAATATTGATGACATACTCCATGACAATCGGAACAATAGTCAGTGTTGCTGGGGCATTTATAGGGCCTAAGATCGGCGTTTGGCTTGGCAAAAAACATGCTATGGTTGTAGGACTTCTTGGCCAGTGTCTTGCGCTGGTACTGGTTTACTTTTTTGCCCGGACATCTGTTATTGTTTATATAGTTTTATACAGTTTATTCTCTATAGCAATGTATATATATTTTGGTTTTAATGCCAATTACACAATAGATACCGGTGAGTATCACTTGCATAAGACAGGCAAGGATAATAGATCAGTTGCCAATGGCATGATGAACATACCTTTCAAGATCGGTCTCTTAATCGGAGGCTCAGTACCAATGATTGTCTTAGGGAAGATCGGTTATCAGCCGAACATGGAGCAGACCCCCGAGTTCATAGAAAAATTCATGATGATGTTTGGACTTTTTCCTGCGGCCTTTTGTTTGCTTGCTGCGATTTTAATGCTGTTCTTTTACAAAATCACTGACGCAGATGCTGCAAGATACGCGAGAGAAAACAAAGAACGTGCTGAAGCAGCAATAACTGCTTCTAAACAAACGGCCTAAAGTTAAAGCGATTTATGCATTTACTCTGTTAAATCCGGTTAGCATAGTTCAGCGTGATTTAACAGGGTGAACTGTAAATTATTCATTGAATATTGATCACTGATAATTGATTATTGTTAATTGAATAACATCTTGAATCTTCAATTCTGAATCTTAAACCTCGAAACCTTGAACCCTTTCTTTAAATTTTCATTTAGAGAAAGATTGGTGATAGGTAAACTAAAAATATGCACATTTTAAAGTGCATCGCGCACATAATGTTGTGCATTTATATTGTTATTTATTTACGATAAACATCGCCTTGAAACCATATTATAATCGCTTTTGTATTTGAAAGCCTTGTTCTTCAAGCATTCCAGCTTTTCAATGTATAAGAAATAAGTAAAAATCCCTCTATGGCATGATGTTTGTAATAAAAGGCAGGCTGAAGGGGTTTAGGCTGAAGGCTGAAGGTAAAACCTAAAAGACTTCAGTCTAAAATGTTTCAGTCTAATCTTAAGTTCATCAACAAAGGTTCAGGAGTATGAAAAAATCAGCCACAGTAAAAATTGCAGACATTATACTGGATAACACCATTTATCCCAGAAGCAGCATTGACCACAAAAGGGTCGCAATGTTTGAGGAAAACATGCGGGATGGGTTTGAATTCGATCCCATTCAAGTTCAGGAGCACCCTGATGAACCAGGCAAATATCGCATACTGGATGGGGCGCACCGGTTTCAGGCATATAAGGGTATAGGCGTAAAAGAAGTACCGGCAGAGATTATTAAACTCAATGGAGCCGATCCCCTGCTTTATGCTGCCCAAAAGGCAATAGGACCAAGGCAGCTTAATGATGAAGAGGCAAGGGATACAGCGAGGAGGGCTTATCAAAAAAATCCAAGAATAACCTCTGCGGAAATTGGAAAGGCGATTGGACGTTCCAGGCAGACAGTGGATTCATATGTTGCTGATCTCAGGGCTGTTATCCAGGTGGATATTGCCTTGAAGGTATTTCGATTAACCAGGCTGGGTATCCCACAGCAAAGAATGGTCGCGAGATTGGGCATCCCTCAACAGTCAATTTCTGACTATTTACCGAAAATGCCAACGATGGCATTTTCGGTAAATAGCGAGCTGAAACAGGGTTTTACAGTCTCACAAGTCGCCGAAAAGCACGGCTGGCCTGAATCTCTGGTGTGGGCAGTTAAACTGGAAGGTAAAGATGACCTCGGTAAATGCCATGAATTACAGTGGGGCATAAGGACATGGGATAACTGGTACTGGAACGACTGCGATAAAAGATTTGGTGATGAATGGCCCGGAAGAATCCCTGCCCAGCTTGTAGCTCACATACTTTATTTCTTCTCAAAAGAGAATGACCTTGTCTTTGACCCTATGGCCGGAGGTGGGGTTGTTGCTGACACATGTCTTGCACTCAGCCGGAAATGCTGGAGCTTTGACATGGAGGATAGACCGGATACAAGACCCGAAATAGAGCCATATTTCTGGGACATCAAAAACTTAAAATGGCCTGTGAGCGGAAAGACAAAGCCTGATCTTATTATCTTTGACCCGCCATACTTCAGTAAGAAGGTAAAGGAATATGAAGAGGAGAGTATTTCGAACCTCACAAAAGAACAGTATCTTGGGTTTCTTGAAGGGTTTTTTAAACTGGTCAGCGAAAACAGTAAAAGAGAAACAAGGCTTGCGATGGTAAATGCTGACTGGAGAGATTTTCAGGGTACACCGGCAATGGATGAAACAAGGAAGAATTCCATTATGATAGATGATTACCTGAGTGCTCTAAAAAAAGGCGGGTGGGAGATGACCCATTTCATACAGGCACCCATGTCATCTGAGAGGTTCCAGGCCAATGTTGTGGCTGCAATGCAGAAAAAGCGAATACTGGGTGTTACGAACAGGTACGTCATTATAGCAAAACGCAGGCTATAGACTACTGTCCTCTGATATCTGACTTTCGGCTTCCCTAAATAGCCCTTGCCTTTTTGTATCCCATATGCTACAAATTTTATACCTACTGGCAGGGGGCACCAAGTCTACACAGAACAAGGATATTAAATCCGCGTTAAAACTTGCTGGCAAATTATAGGAGGACGATATGAAAATGAAGTTACGCAAATGGGATAGCGCAGAGTATCTTAAAACCGAGGAGGATATGGTACTGTATCTTGAAGCCTGCATGGAAGAAGCTGGTGATGATGCAGCCTTTATTGCCAAAGCGCTTGGAAATATTGCCCGCGCCAGTGGTATGAGTCGGCTTGCCAAGGAGACAGGGTTGGGCCGTGAGAGCCTGTATAAAGCACTTTCCGGGGAGGGAAATCCGAGTTTTGCGACGATTTTGAAAGTGACCAACGCACTGGGATTCAAGCTACATGTTCAAGGGCAGGGAAAAGATACGCATAAAATAACAGAAATCGAACGCCGGGATATGGATTAGCTTCAAGGTTACCAATTCGGGTGCAGTATTTTTATTTTGCTTTTTAGACATTTGTAACTGATTAGGTTATTAGTCTGAAGCGGTTGAGACTGAAGACTATTAAGTTTTTTCTAACAGCCTTCAGCCTTGACAGCTTCAACCTCTTTTCCCAACAGTCTAAAGTCTAAACCGCTACAGTCTGCTTTTCAAATTTTGAATCTTGAATCTTGAATCAACACCCCTAACAGTCTACAGCCTAAAATGCTTCAGTCTGATTTTCCAATCTTGAATTTTGAATCTTGAATCTTGAACTTTTCAATTAATTTTAATCAATTAATTGAAAACTCCTTGCATTTATTACAAAAAAGTCTTAAACCTAACCCATTGTATCTTTTCGGGTATAATGAATTATTGTCTTACGAGTCTTATCGTCTTATTTAAAATATTGAATTTTGAATCTTGAATATTAAATCAAGATTTTTACGAATAGCTTTTTGTAGTCATTCTCGCACAAGCGCATTGGCGTCAAGCTAAGCGACA
>JAAZBV010000061.1 GCA_012513605.1 Desulfatiglans sp.
ATGGGGGGATTGTGGGAGGCGATAATGCAAGTATAACCTCAGGGGGGGGGCTGAATGCCTTTTTCATAGAAAGTGCAAAGGTGTATGCAAAGGGGGATATTCATATACGCGATGATATTCGTAACAGCAGTGTCTCATCCGGGGGCGCTATAGACGCAACATCTGGAAAGGGGCGGATAATAGGAGGCACTGTTACAGCGCTCAAGTATATAAAGGCAAATGAAACAGGTTCCCCGGCAGGGGTGAAGACAAATATTATTATTGGTGTTAATGCTGAACAGGCAGAAAGAAAAGAAAAGATCATGCAGCGCCTTGAGGAATTCAGGCACCAGAAGGCAAAGATAGATATCATTCTCGTAAGGTTCAAGAATAAAAATTGCAATGCAGAAATCCCTAAAGAGATGAGGTTTAAGCTTGATAAGCTTGTCAAGCAGAGGCGCAGTATTGTTCAGATGGAGGCCAAGCTTAACGAATATATGGTGGAGCTTCATAAGAAAGAGATTGATGAAGCGGGTCATCCGCCATCCCTTACTATCAACAGGATGGTATTTGCAGGCACGAGAGTTACTATAAAAGGCTCTTTTATGGATGTGGAAACCGACATGCCCGGAAAAACAAGGTTTTTTCTTGATCGCAGGAATCAGGTAACCTTTAATAATAATTAATCCTGATAAGGAGGATAAGGATGGATGTAAAATCTATAAAAGTAGCCGACCTGATGAACAGGGAGGTAATGATAATTGATAAAAACTCGAGCATCATATCCGCTGCAAAACAGATGATGGCAAAACATGTCTCAAGTTTAATTATTATGCCCGATGACCCTCATGACTCCTTCGGGATAATAACAAGAAAGGATGTGGTAGAAAGCTTTATCAATTCCGGAGCAATAGAAAAATCAATTCTGGTTAAGGCGGTAATGTCAAAGCCATGTATATGTGTGCATCCTGAACTCTCTGTTTATAACTGTTTTCAGATGATGCTGATGGTTGGCGTAAGGAGGATGCCTGTTACAGAAGGGAGCAAACTGGTGGGGATAATCAGCAATACTGATATTCTTGAAAACATTGTAAGGGGCGTTTAGATATCTTTCTCTCACCTCTGTTTACTGTTTATATTCCTATGCTGTTAGGTTAGGGTACTACTATTATAATTTGTCTCTGTTTTTTTCTCTAACAGCCCCAAAAAAAAGCTGTATTCCCGATCTGTTCGTAAATGACGGCGGTGTTGTCCCTATTCAAACTCCTCTATCGGGTAAAAGAGAAATCAATCATGCATGGCTGTTCAGGGTTATCGAAAGAAGCCTCTTCTCAGGTTTTACACCGGTATTTATTAGAATTTTTAAAAATAATCTTAAGGTAATTAATTTTTTTGCCGATAAGAGTGTAACTGTTTAGATAACAGAATAAAAGGTGCAATGTAGGAGTCAAATAATTAGAAGCTCAAAAATTACCAGGCTTGAATAAAATCAACTATTCGCCGCTACTTGCATAGGGGTTTTTTAAGAGACATAAGGAGATAAAAAGGAAATTGATTGGGGACGAATTAGTATTTTGATTTATAAGATATGAAAAATATTTGCATTGAAATTTTAAAATATATTTGTTTTACCGGTTTTAGATTTTGCTGTTGTTCATGAGCTGTATTTTAGGGAAGGTCACACCCTTTCTTAAGTTGTTTTTCTGTTGTTTTTCTTCTGGTTATACCCGGTTTTTGTCAAATTAAGAATCGATATAAAAATAAATGAGTTTGTCAGATAAACGTGATTTGTATCGCGATATTATTTCTCTGGCCTAATTCAAAGAAAACCATTCGTGCCTCATTCATAAAGGTCATTCGTATTCTGTGACCTCTCATTTCTGATTGTTTCCTTGATGTGACCTGGTAAAAACAGGGTTAATTTTTAGCGAATGAAGAACAACAAAGCTGTCTTTTTTGCAGCCAAAATGGAGGATGATGAAAATGAGAGATCATAGCAAGTTAAGATTTAGTATCATGATTGGTTTTTTACTTGTATTTCTTGCTTTATGTGAAACCAGTGTGCTGGCTTCAGATACAATTATTGTGGGAAACAAAAACCTTTCAGTAAGCACTCTATCAAAGGAAACAATTCAGAAAATCTTTCTTGGGGAGCAAACAACATGGGAAGATGGAAGCAAGATTAAATTTGCCTATTTACAGGTTGACCCTACCGACAAGATATTTCTCAGGGAATACATGTATTACACAAACATCAGATATATACGCCACTGGCGAAGCCAGGTTTTTTCCGGGAAGGGAGAAATGCCGCCCATGCTTCAGTCTGATGCAGAGATGTTGAAATTTATCCAGGATAACAATGGCTCTATAGGTTTTGTAACAGGCGGTGCAGATACTGGTTCAGTCAAGACTTTGACTGTTAAATAGAAGAACTGAATTAATAACATATTATTCCTGACTAAAATAAATTGGAGGATATCATGAAAATAAAACACACTATATCATTATTACTTATCTTAATATTATCAGGTTTTACCTGTGCGGGCGCGGCAGAACTTGGGGGCATAGACATTCATGGTTTTATATCGCAGGGGTATATTACCACTTCAGACAACAATTTTATGGGGAACACCTCAGATGGCACCTTTGAATTTAACGAGATTGGTATAAACTTCGGCAAGCAACTCACAGAAAATATGCGTGTTGGCGTACAGCTCTTCTCTAGAGACCTTGGAAACTATGGCAATAACGAAATTACAGTGGACTGGGCTTATGGGGATTACCGCTGGAAAGACTGGCTTGGACTTAGGGTCGGCAAGATCAAGACACCCCATGGTCTTTATAATGAGACCCGTGATGTGGATATGCTGCGAAACTGGATTTTTTTACCACAGAGTGTATACCCGGAGATTGAGCGTGATGCGGCTCTTTCATTGATGGGTTTTGGTATATACGGCAACGCTGATCTGGGCATGTTCGGAGGGCTCTCTTACCAGGCCCTTGCCGGGACTCAGAATATAGATGCCAATGAGTCTCTTGCACAGTCTTTGATGGGTATTAATACATTTGATCCTTATATGAGGAACCAGGACATCAACGTCGATAAAAAATATGCCGTGAGCCTTACATGGAAAACACCTCTAAAAGGCCTGCGGATAGGCGGCTCTGCACAGGTTGCCAAAATGGATCTCGTATCCTATGGCGCATACCCAGCAGGGGCAGGGATTTTCAGCTACATGTTTATGGCAATGGATCCTGAAACCGGTATTCCTGTGTTTGATTCTGAAACCAGTTTACCAGTTTACTATGAGTATGCTTTTAATGCTTTAACTGACGTTAAGACAGAAAATTATGTCTTTTCTGCAGAATATACCTGGAATAATCTTATGGTAGTTGCCGAGTATATGTTGTCAGACCGTGAGTTGACAATCAATACACAGGGGGTATACCCCAATGTGGCCAATTCTTTTAATGAGACCTTTGCTTATTTGGGGCAGACAGAATGGGCAGGCGTATATACACCATCAACACCAATATACAGAAAACCGGCCGGATGGTATGTGGGGGCAACCTACCGCTTTACCGACTGGTTCGAGCTGGGTGGTTACTACTCTGAGAACTATGGAAACAGGAACGATCGTAATGGCGCAATAGCCGTAGCAGACCTGCTTCAACCGCTTGATCCGATATACAGGGCCTATAACAATGATATTTGTCTGACCGCACGTTTTGACATTAACGAGTATTGGGCCATAAAGCTAGAAGGCCACAGGATTGAGGGTGTTGCGGGCCTACCACTTTCAGAAAATACAGGTATGGATAATTCGCATACCTTTAAAAAAGACTGGGAGATGTACGCGGCTAAGGTTACTTACAGCTTCTAGGCCAAAGGCTGCTTTCATTTGAACCCGCACTGCTTGACTTGATGGTCATGCCCGATGCGGGTTCAAAACAATTTTACCCCAAGTCTATGGCCGCTCCTCAATCTTTATCTTCTTCTTTTTAAGTAGGGGCATATTTTCAAGCAATCCCCTCCCTGCTACCTTGTCAACTATGTATATCAGGTTTCCATTGCTTTCAGCATATCTCTGCCCATAGGAAATGGGGACATCCGGGGTTACCTCCCCCAGCAGTGAGCGCGTTATTGATTCTGTCTTTCTTTTTCCGTCTGCTAGTAACACAACTGTTCCGGCCTTGTAGACCAGTTCCGCTCCCATTGATATGGCATAATTGGGGCATTCTTTAACAGAGGAGAAATGCCCATCTATCACAGAATTTTTTATGGTGTTGTTATCAAGTTTCACCAGCATTACAGAGCTTCCCTTGAAGGGGATACCGGATTCATGGAATGCAACGTGACCACGGCCACCAACGCCAATAATCTGGATATCAATGCCACCTGCTTTTTTGATTTTACCCGCATACCCGTCCAGGATCTCTTTTTTTATCCAGGCAAGATATTCCGATCTGGCCTTCTGCCTTATTGAAATGGATTTTCCGACATCAGTGCCTTTGAACTCCCAGTCACCCGGGTATTTTTTCAGTTCACTTATAAGCCTTTTCTGATCTATCAGCGATCCGAATGGAACGCTTGTCTGTATGAATTTCTTTTTAAGAAGGCTGAAGAATTGCTGAATCATAAAGAAACAGTAACTCTCAGGGTGCATAATACGCTGCTGAGGGTTTTCACCAGGGAGCCCCACATATTCATCAAGGTTGAAGCTTCTGATCCGGCCAGTGTCAAACTCACCCATGTTTGCAGCCTCTGCAAGATATTTATACATGCCTGTAGGTGAGTTGCCTGTTGCAAGCCCCAGCACGACCCCCTTTTTCACCTTTAATTTTTTAAGGAGTTCCTTTTTTATTGTATCAGCCGCTATCCTGCTCATATGTTCAAAATCATTTGTTATTATAACCTTAACAGGCATATTATCTCTCCGATCTCTTTTAAATTGCTATATCTGTCTAGCCCAGAATCCTTTTGACAACATCTGCGATCTCTTTACAAAATCTGGTTGTAACATCTTCAGACGGCCCCTCGACCATAACCCTGCACATATTCTGGGTTCCTGAATAGCGGACAAGCACCCTGCCTTCATCCCCCAGCTCCTTTTCCACCTGCTCTATTATCTCCATGATTTCAGGCTCTGTATTTATATCAGGTTTTCTTTTTACATCGACATTTATAAGCTTTTGAGGAAAGATATCCATCATCTTGGCCAGTTCTGAAAGGGGTTTGCCTGACCTGACCATAGCGGCGATCAGTTGCAGGGCGGTGATTATACCATCGCCAGTTGTGTGCTGATCAAGAAAGATCATGTGCCCGGATTCTTCACCACCTATAACCCCGCCAAGCTTTATCATGTCTTCAAGTACATAACGGTCTCCCACCTTGGAGGCATGGTGCCCGAAACCATATTTTTTGCAGGCCATTCGGAGCCCCAGGTTGCTCATAATGGTGCTTACAAGAAGGTCATTTTTAAGACGGCCCTGCTCCTTGAGGGTATTTGCACATATAAGCAGGATCTGGTCTCCGGTTATTTCATTACCCTTTTCATCTACAGCTATCAGCCTGTCACCATCGCCGTCAAAGGCAAGACCTATTGCGGCCCCCTTTTCCAAAACCTTTTTTCTTAAGTCAGCGGTGTGCTGAGAGCCACAATTATCATTAATGTTAACACCATTGGGGGAATTGTGAATCACATCTACATCTGCTCCCAGTTCCCAGAAGGCAGAAGGGGCGACTTTATAGGTGGCGCCGTTGGCTGTGTCCAGGACTATCTTCATCCCCTCAATGGAGAGATCCCTTGGGAATGTATTCTTGAGGAATACAATATAACGGCCATTTACATCGCTCAGGCGAAAGGCCTTGCCCATCTCTTTTACAGGAGGCACAAGTTCATGCAGGGTATTACTCAGCATCAGGTCTTCAATGGCCTCTTCCTGTTCATCAGAAAGCTTGAATCCGTTACCTGAAAAAATCTTTATGCCGTTATCCTGGTAAGGGTTGTGAGATGCTGAAATAACAATGCCTGCATCGGCCCTCATGCTCTGGGCAGCAAAGGCGATTCCCGGTGTTGGCAGAACCCCTAGCAGGTAAGGGTCACCCCCCATTGAGGTTATGCCTGACTCAAGAGAACTCTCCAGCATGTAGCCGGATATGCGGGTGTCTTTACCTATTACAACCTTTGGACGCGCCCGCTCTTTTTTAAGTATATATACAACCGCCTGGCCAATGGCAAATGCGATCTGTGCATTCATCGGATACCTGTTTGCTTCCCCCCTGACTCCGTCAGTACCAAATAATTTTCCCATAAAGGATCCTCCTTAAGAGTTTATAAAAAAAGGACAAAATATAATTACATAATCTTAAATACCTTTGGATATTCCACAGGTATAATTTTATACAGTTACAGCAGATAGATGATTATCCGGCAAAGAGTCCAAAGGATGGTATAATCTCCCCTGTCTTTTTACATAAGGCATCAATGATCACCTGAAGCCATATGGTGCCCTTATTAGACGCCTGAGCAGGAAGCCCCTGTATGACTGATATATAATCTGACCCCTTTCCGTCTAATGATTTTTCAAAGGCCGACAGGAATGCCTCTCCAGAGCTGTTGACCACGCTGTTCTTCCTTTCACCGGAAAAAAGCCCGGCTATTTCTGCAAATTTTGAATAAAACTCATTTCTACCTTTTGTCAGGCTGTTATCTTCATCTCCCTGCGTCTTGACCTTTCCGGCAAGCACCTCCAGCCGTTTGATGCGTTCCTTTTTTGCCATTGCCAGTTTCTCAACTGCCCCATCAAAGACAAGTCTGCCCAATTCCTGTGAATCAAAAAACGGGCGTCTCACATGGGTGTACCACTCATGAAGGGCCGTAAGGCTTGCAAGATAGATAATATTGTTTTGAATAATACGGCGGAGACTGGGGTATGCCTTTGGCCTGTAATCAATAGTCTTTCCCTGATAGGATTTGCCTACAATCAGTTTATTGTCATCAATAAAATCGTTGCGCAGCACGGAATTGGCTGCGACCACATTCCCGAACCCCATGCGTAAAGGGCCTACAATGCCTCCCTGGCCTCCCAGAAAAATAGCCGGCTGATTGAGCATCACGCCCCTGGGCACATCACCTATCAGTGATGCGGTTGTTTTATCACCGTCAGGTGTAAAATTGAAATGTATATATGAACTCCCGACCTCACTGTGATCCTTGCGGCTCGTGCCTCCGGCCATCAGGCAGTCACAGAAATTGATAAGACTGCCCAGTGTTACAAATGGAAAGAGGATAGTCTGCTTAATGCCTACACAGTGGGCGCCGTTTGCCTCCTCTTCAAGGATACACCCCTCACGCACCTGGGCGCCGGAGCCCATGTTGGCCTTTTCAAGAAACACGGAATCTGAAAAAAAGCCCCCCTTTAGCTCCACCCCTTGCCCAAGCTGGCAGTTGTTTATTGTAACCGGCGCCTCATAGCCGATCTTTGCGCCTGCGGAGATAACGGTTTTTTCGCCATAGATCCTGCAACCCGGGTAGATCTTTACCCCTTTAGAGGAAATGTTTTCTGTTTTTATTTCATCGCCCAGGTCAAGGCTGAATGGATTAGGGATATCAACACCTTTGTTAACAAGCTCAATGATTTTATCATGACATCGAAGTTTGGTTTCCATAATATGCTCCTGAAATGGCTTTGTATAAATTAATTCAACAAGATTATCAAATATATTTTAATATGAAGCAGGCTGCTGTGATCTGATTTTCTAATTGACACATGAAGGTATTGCCCATATATTTTCACTAAAATTAAATTAATAAAAATACTACAGCACCTGCTGAGCCATGCGCCCGTTATGCGCGGGGCTCTTATAATCATGAGGTTTCTGCTCCATATGAAAATATCCAAACTGGGCCGATACATTGACCTTCTCCTTGAGGAGGTCATTAATCAGACTCCCCCTTCGGGGCGCCGGCAGAATTCTATATCTGCTCTGGCAAGGGAGATCCGGTTATCGGAATGCAGCAATACAAGGGTAGTGATATTCGGAGGGGGAACCGGGCTTTCCACGGTGCTTGGAGGAGACTCCCGTATCGACGAATGGCTGGAGAATCCATTTGTGGGGCTAAAGGAGGAATTCCCTCTGCTTGATGTAGTGGTGTGCACGACAGATGACGGGGGTTCAACAGGCCAGCTCCTCAGACAGTTACCAATAATCGGGATAGGCGACATCCGGAAGGTTCTCCTTTCCCTGATCCTTCGTGCGAATCTTCAGAAGAGATATGGTCTTGATGATGTCTCAACAATGAATCTGATCCGCGTCCTTCATGCAATATTCAATCGAAGGTTTGATGAGGGCTTTAACGATTTCCGGCATGTCACAAACCCGTTTCTTTCTGTGGCAAGGCCTTTGAGGAGATATTGCCCTGAGCCTCTTAAGACCCTTTTTTTAACGCTTGGAGAATATATTTCTCCCGGTGGAAAGGGGCCTGTAATAGAACCCGGAGGCCACTGCCTGGGTAACCTTATACTTGCGGCAGCCATATTAAGATCAGCAGATGAAACAGGATGTTTCCCCCCTGATCTTAATGCAATACTTGCGGGTATTAGAGTTATCGCCGATGCTATTGGTGTAAATCCCGGATTTCTGCATCCAGCGACCGCCACGCCCGGCCAGCTTGTATTAAGATACAGCAACGGGGTTGCGGTGAGGGGACAAAACAAGGCAGCCATCACCCAGCGCCGTCTGCCCATAGATCATTTATTCGTGGAATGCCGTGATGACGCCTCTGTAAGCGCAGATATAATCAGGGCGATAAAAAATGCGGACCTTATTCTTTTTGCCCCTGGAAGCCTCTATACCTCAATTATGCCCATACTTCAGCTTACGCCGGTTATAAGGACAATACGTAATAATAAAAAGGCGCTCAAGATCCTGGGGGCAAATTTCTGGGTACAGGCAGGGGAAACTGATATATCCCGCCATAGAATGAGCCGCGGCTTTCATGTCTCAGAGCTGATTGAGGCATATGACCAGAACATCGAAGGAGGGTTTGACGGTCTGTTTGATGTGGTGCTGAGCGCAAACCTGGAACATATACCGGGTGATGTTATCCGTAATTATGCGCTGGAAGGCAAAAGCCCCATATATCTTGACCGTGAAAGGGTGGAAGGCATGGGGATACTGCCTGTTGAGGCCACCATGTATTCACCTGAACGACTGAGGACGGCCAATGTGATCCATCATGACCCGCAGAAGTTTTCTCTGGCTGTCCGTGCGCTTCTTATCGCTCACAGACATTTAAATCTGAAGAAAGAACAAACCTCATCCAGGCCAAAGGTTAAAAGGCATAAAGGCATGGTTTATACAGATTCGCCTCTTTTTTCTTCCTATCATTCCGAGGTAAAGGCAATGCTTTCCGGAAAAAATTTTACTCCTAAAAGCCTCGGGAAAACCATGCTTGATATTATCTGGGAGAATCGTGATATCCGCATTGAACATCTTAAATATTTCAGGGGTGTAAAGATTGTCCCTGCAGCAGGATGGTCAAGGAGCAGGGAATGGGATAATTTACTTGGATATTATGAGCCTGAAGACGGTTTACTTAAAATACATGAGCAGGCGGAAAGGGATCCCGACCTCCTCAGGGCCAGTCTTCTTACGGCCCTGGGTGAATCACTACTGGGAAGGTATATTGATTACCGGCAATGGATTAATGGAGAGGATATCTCTTCATGGGGAATGAGGCGTTATGAGATCCGGCTGCGGCCCATAATTGACCGCGCATGTTTCCTTGATGACAGTGCCCTTCGCTGTTATCTCAGGTTTGCCCGCATGCTTGAAAGTCCCCATGACCCTTTTACCTTTGGTATAACCCTTAATGACCAGGAAGGATTTCTTCCGCCTGGCCTGCTTTTCGGGTTGTTATACGCGTGGTATCTGAACAACTCCTATGGGAGGATCATGGAGTATGAGATGTCACTCCTTCGCTGGTCTCCGGAAAAACTTATACCCTATCAACTGGAAGAGTATAACCGGAAAAAGGAGCTGGTAAGATTTTTTCGGAACCTGGTATTTATGCATAAGGATAAATGACTGTGCCATTGCATGATTAAAAAAATATTCTCATAAAGGGTAAAAAAGATGAAAAATCTGAGGGTGATTCTAATCAGTGGCCTTTCCGGTTCCGGAAAGACAACCGCTATCAAGGCCCTGGAAGATATAGGGTTCTACTGTGTCGATAACCTGCCAATCCTTCTTTTGCCGCAGTTCTTGGAGCTGTGTGAACAGTCAGGCGGTAAGATATCAAAGGTTGCGGTGGTAAAAGATATAAGAGAAGAGGCATCCCGTCCTTTGTTCAGGCCCCGGTCAGACCCTGCCAGTCTGGAAAAGCCGCCCATGAAACCGGAAGAGGCGGAAAAGTTAATAGATATGTCAGAGGAATCCCGGAGGATTTTAAATGACCTGAAAAAGGATGGCTATCGTATTGAAATTCTTTTTCTGGAGGCAAAGGATACAATCCTGATTAAGAGATTCAGCGAGACACGGCGTCAGCATCCTTTGGCAGTGGGCGGCTCTATCAGGGACGGCCTGCACCTGGAAAGAAGGCTGTTGCAGTTTTTAAGGGACATGGCTGATCAGGTCATTGATACATCAACAATAAGCGTCCATGAACTTAAACAGAAGATACAGCATTATGTCCAGGAGGAGAATCCCCTTAACCGTATGACAGTCTCGCTTATATCCTTCGGTTACAGCTTTGGCATTCCGACTGAGGCTGAGATAGTTATGGATGTCCGATTTCTGCCCAACCCCTATTTTGTGGAAGAATTCAGGAACCTGAATGGTAATGATCAGAAGGTGTACGAGTATGTAATGAAATGGGATGAAACAAAGGAGCTGTTGAGGCACCTTGAAAACCTGATCCGCTTTTTATTGCCACTTTAC
This sequence comes from Desulfatiglans sp., assembly GCA_012513605.1. Taxonomy (NCBI): domain Bacteria; kingdom Pseudomonadati; phylum Thermodesulfobacteriota; class Desulfobacteria; order Desulfatiglandales; family Desulfatiglandaceae; genus Desulfatiglans; species Desulfatiglans sp. Next base: position 10,925 of record JAAZBV010000061.1, read on the forward strand.
CAGAGAGAGATGAAGACCCACCTTACCATTGCTGTCGGATGCACAGGAGGGAAACACCGCTCCGTCTCATTAATAAATCGTCTGGCAGAGATTTTCCGGAAAGAGTTTGATAAAATGGGGTTATATCTCCTGGTAAGGCACAGGGATGTTGATAAGGGTTAAAGGCGCTTTGGAACAAAAGTATGGAAAAATTCTCACAAAATTTGTTATCATGCCTGATAATCCTCATGCCACCCATATTTATAAATATGGCTATTGTGATTAATCATCCTGTTTTTTTTGTTTATCAATATTAAAAGCCGGTGTAGAATGGGCAATCTGTCTTAAGGCGGGATAAAGGGATTGGGACATGATGTGACATTATCTTTTGAACTATGTACTTATAGTCGGGGCTCCGCTAAAGGAGGAATTTGCCATGTCGGACGGATTGAATGTGATTGTTGTTGATGACAACAAAGAGGTCTGTGAACTTGTATCAGACATTATAAAACGTTTTTATACCTGGGGAAATGTGATCGCCTTCAGTGATGTTGAGGAGGCGATTGTCTACTGCAAGAGTCAGAGGACATGTGTATCTATTTTTGTTATAGATGTCTTTCTGAAGGACTATACAGGCTTCCAGTTTCTTGATTCCCTGGCCTCTAAGTTTCCAATGATCTATGAAGATGCCATAATAATGTCAGGAAATGCCAGTGACGATGTTGTCAACATGTGTATTGCAGCAAATATAACTTATCTGCTTGAAAAGCCCATAAAGGCATATGCCTTACAGCTTGCTGTAAAGGCTATTGTTAATAAATATATCAATTTTGCCAAAAGACTTATTGATAACCCCGATCTGGCAGAGGATATATATAATTTTTAAAGGGATGGTGCCGAAGAGGAGACTTGAACTCCTACGGGGGAACCCCCACTAGACCCTGAAACTTGTTTAGCAATATTATTTATTGACTAAATACAGTAACTTATCTAATATCAATTCACATTTGTGTTAATTTTGTGTCAATAATTTTCCATTGAGAGGCGAATTATGGATGTCAATGTTTACAAGAGAGATGGCAGTCCATTCTACTGGATGAAGTGGTATTTTTCTGGGAAACTACACAGGCAGTCTACTAAAACAAAGAACCTAAAGAAGGCGAATTTGATTGCCAAGGATAAAGAACAGGAACTACTGAGACATGCCGGAATAAGTGGGGTAGCGAAAATTCCATTTAAAGAGATGATGGAACAGGTTCTACTTGATTACAAGGCGAACGGTAGAAAATCCTTTCATATCGCAGAATTGAAGGTAAAAATTCTTTACGCCTATTTTAGGGAAGATACAAAGATTGTAGATATAACAGAGCGGAATATTCAAGAATATGTATCATACAGATTGACAAAATGTAAAAACCAAAAGAAAGAACCAATCCGCCCTGCAACGGTAAATAGGGAACTACAATTACTGAAAAGGGGATTTTCCATTCTGCATCAGAGAAAGATGATAGGCGCAGTGCCTACAATACAACTTTTACGAGAAGATAATATCAGAAAAGGATTTTTTGAACATTGGGAATTTTTGAAGTTAATGGAAAAGGCATCTGAACATATCAAACCACTGGTGACATTCATGTATTTTACCGGATGGCGATTTAGTGAAGTGGTTAATATTACATGGGATATGGTTGATATTGATAATGGTGTTATTACCATTCCCCCGGGTATGACAAAGAATAAAAAAGGCAGACACTATTATATGCCTGATAATATACTTGAGATGATAAGGGACATTTGGTCAAAACGAGTTGAAAGAATAAGAATTAATGAATCTGCCCCTGACTATGTTTTTACAAATAAGAATTATACAGACAGGATTAAGGATATAAGAAGTGCCTGGGAAAATAGTTGTAAAAGGGCAGGATTAAATGGGAAGTTAAAACATGATTTTAGAAGAACGGCGGCGAGGAATTATGTAAGAGCAGGTGTTCCACAACGAGTGGCGCAGGAACTTTTAGGACATCAAACCGCATCTATCTTTTCAAGATACAATATTGTTTCTGACCAAGATTTACGGGATGCTGTAAAAAAACAAATGGAATATATGAATAATCAGACAAAGAATAGACCTATTGAAATACCGCCTGAAGGTTTTAGAGAATGGGAACCAATGATTAAGAAAATGAATGAGAATTATGAAAAGGAACATCAGGAAGGCATTAAATATTTAAGAGAAAAATATGAAAATGTAGTTGAGGTCGATAAAGAGGGAAAGGTTAAAGTCCTGCAAGGGGAAGGGTTTCCAAATGAAACTGACAAGAACTTGCATGAAAAATAAATTTTTTTTATAGGAAATCATTCGAATAAACTGAAAATAATGGGTGTGTGTATCCGGGTCTCTGGCATGGGTGCCCGGGCAGTGATACTGAAAGTGCCACAATCAATAATGGCGGAGTGCCCAACATATAAAATGTATTAGTTGTTTAGTTTTCAGAAATTTAAGGGGGGTCTTCTGTAATAACTCATTGATTAATCATCTCATCATCTTTAAAAATACCGGAATATTTAGTTCCATCAAAGAGGGTTACAGTGCCAGTCCCATTTCTTTTACCATATAAATATTCACCATCATATCGACTTCCATCAGGGTAAATATAGGTTCCGTAACCATGTTTTTTACCTTCCTTCCATTGTCCAGCATATTTCCCTCCATCTGGATAAATAAAGGTTCCATTGCCATCCATTTTATTATCCCTCCAATCACCCTCATATTTACCGCCGCCGGGATAAACAATGATCCATTTACCATTGCTCATTCTATTATTTTCATATTTTCCAATAAATTTAGTTCCATCAGGTTCTATTGTTGTCCCATATCCATGAAATTTATCATCCTTAAAATTTCCGATGTATTTTATTCCTCCTTGAAGAATTAAAGTGCCTTTACCATCACGCTTTCCATTTTTACATTCACCAATATATTCCTTAATATCTGGATGACCTTGCGGATAGATTAGATGCACTTGTCCATGAGGTAAACCATTCTTGAATTGACCAATGAATTTCATACCATTAGAATTTGTAATAGTGCCTTGACCTGTCATCTTACCTTGTTTAAATTCACCAACATACTTTAATCCATTTTTAAAATAAAAAGTGCCATGACCTTCATAACAATTTCCTTCTATACATTCGCCTAGCAGGTTATTTGAAAATAATATCAACAATAATAGTAATAAACTTTTTATCATTCTATCCTCACTATTCATAGAATGGTTCAATTTTCCAAAAACTCTTCGATACCATTTTAACATTTTCATAAGGCATTGTTGCCTTTTCTTGTAAAATAATTGTTTGTCCAGCTGGTATTCTTGCATCATCTATAAATATATTTCCATAACCAACCTGAAACCCATCTTGGTCAGTGAGGAAATATTCTATATACACTTTTATATTCCTACTGGTTTTATTTTTTATAGTTATCTGCCAACCCCATTCTACTTTGTCCTTTGCTGGTATTTTTGTTCCTTTTATTTTTAATGCTTCCTCTCGATATGCACGTATCATTTTATATCCATCACTTAAGACTTCTATGGGATAATTGGGGTCAGTAACATTGCGTTGTAGCTGGTCGTGATAAATTGAGCCAAAAATGGTCGTTAAGAATTGAGCCACTCTGGTAGAGGCAAGGGATTATTAGTATATTAAAAGATTTAATCCCAGATACAGAGGAGAACGGCTTGAAAAA
>JAAZBV010000062.1 GCA_012513605.1 Desulfatiglans sp.
TCTTCCAGCTCTTCTTCAGGGGCCTCCTCAATATCAACCTCCTCATACTCATCATCCCCTATCTCATCAACAGCTTCCTCCTCTATCTCGTCAACCTCTTCTTCCTCTGTCTCATCTTCAGATATTTGCTCAAGCTCTTCATCAGGCACCTCTTCAATATCATCAATATCATCAATTATTTCACCTTCTGCCTCTTCCTCTGAAAGCTCCTCTATCTCCTCTTCAGGCACCTCTTCAATCTCACCAACATCGTCAATGAGTCCCTCAACAGGCTCTTCGATGATCTCAAACACTTCTTCATCTACATCTTCCTCAACCTCCTCTTCAGAGACCTCATCTGCATCCACCTCTTCTTCCTCTATCTCATCTTCAGATATTTCCTCAAGCTCTTCATCAGGCACCTCTTCAATATCATCAATTATTTCATCTTCCGCCTCATCCTCTAAAAGCTCCTCTTCAGGCATCTCTTCAAACTCATCAACCTCGTCAAGAGGCTCTTCTATAATATCCGCATCATCTTCATCAAACTCTTCAAGCTCTTCTTCCTGTATAATTACCGGCCTCTGGGGTTGGACTGAATAAACCGCTTCACCCGCGCCTTCCCCTTGAACAGGCTGAGCCCCTGTTGGCACCCCCCCCTGGCTCACAATGGATATCCCCACTTTGCCTGAGATATCCCTGATCAGCTCCTTGAGCTGCTCAAATTTGGCGTTCTCTTCAATGCCTGACTCCCTGTTTGAGATAAACTCATTTATAACACTCAACACATCTGTGATTTTATCCAGTGGAATCTGACTGCTTCCGCTGCCGCCATATGAGAATGACTCAAGTATCTCGCTTTTTGCCTCTTCAGACATGTCAAAGATATTTTTCTGGTTTATTATTATGCCCTCTTTATTCAGGCCATCGCTGTATAGTTTTTTAAGGTCAGAGTTTACTGTAGATTTAATGCTGTTGTAGTTTTTTCTTCTGCTCCTGATAAGCCCATGGTCATCACCTGTTTCCCAGAGGGTTTTCACCAGAAAATCGGTATCTATCTCTTTTACAGAGTCAACATTATCCCCGGATGAGCGATACTGATCTCTTATTGTGCTGATGAGTTTTGACTTTAAAGAATTCCTGTTTGTATAACGCAGATTCTTTATCGCCTCGTCAATACCTTCATATGTTACAATTGACCTCAAAAATGGCTCCTTTTATAAATACCTATAAAACCCTAAATAAACTTTTTAAGCAGGAATCGTGCCTGTTAAAAAAATATCGGATATTGTACCTCCTTCTTGTCTTTTGATAGCCTGCCAAGTAGAAAACCGCTGTTACTCTTTCTTTAAATACTCAATTGATTAAAAAAATGACCTTTTAATCAGCAGGTAATGTCAGCATTTTGACGGAATCCCCCATGTTTCCTGTTTTTTAATGGTGATATTGCTCAACCAGGCAGAAAAATGGGTGGCATAATATTTGCAAAAATTCGATTAAAACGAGTATCCATTAATAAGCAGGAGATGATGACCGGGGCGCATCACTTTTATGGGAAAGATCATATGTATTTCAAGCCAGAAGGGAGGGGTAGGAAAGACAACAACCGCTGTTAATCTTTCAACTGCCCTTGCCCTTGCAGAGAAAAAAACCCTGCTTATTGACATGGATTTTCAGGGACATGCAACAGGTGCAATAACGGCTGAAGGTAAAAAGATGGGAAAAGGGATATATGATGCCCTGACCCTGACAATCCCTGTGGCGGAGACAATAAAGGGGTCAGAAATAGAGTATTTAAAATTGATCCCGGCAGACATAAGGCTTTTAGGCGTAGAGCATGATCTCAGGTCACATGATGATCGCGAGCATATACTTGATAGAACGCTTGATCGGATAAAAAATGAATTTGATTTTTTAATTATAGACAGCCCGCCTTCATTGAGTTTCCTCAGTGTAAACGCGATAATTGCGGCTGACTGTTTAATAATACCTTTGCAGTGCGAGTATTTTGCACTTGAATCACTTGGTCAGTTTTTTACTGTTTTTAAGGGTTTGATGAAAAAATTTAAGGCTAAAACAGAGATAGGCGGGATATTGCTTAATATGTTCGACCCTCATGAAGCACTTTCTGCAAGGATAGCAGGGGAGGTAAGGAAAAGTTTTAATGGCATGGTATACAGGAGTGTAATTCCAAGGTACCGCAGCAATAAGGAATCTGCCTGTTACGGAAAATCAATAATCCTTACTGATATCTTATCCGATGGGTCAAAAGGTTTTATTTCCCTTGCAAGGGAGATAATAGGTTCCATGTGTTGTAATGAGGAGTAAGATATGAAAATAACAAATTCTGAGATAATCAAAAATGGTGAGCAGGAGTTGATGGATGCTATTACAGCGGACCTTGACTGGGGTGCAATCGAGAAGATTATCATGAAGGAGCATAACCTCCATATTGAGGAGGATATAGAATACAGGAGCGGCGATATAGTTGCTGTGGATAATCAGATTGCCTATAAGCTTTCATTTGAGGTTAAGGTAAATCTTTCAGTGCTGCTTGACAGGAACGGCGATTATCTTTCAGTAAATATCGATAACAGAAAAGAGTTCACCGGTGAAAAACCATACCCATCTTCTGATAAAGATAAGGATATCCTTGATGATCCTGCTCCTGATCCTGCTGATGATATGGGTAAAAAGGTAGATAATATCCTGGACAATATAAAAAGTGCTGCATAAGATCCACCTGAAGAGGATAAAGGATAAACAGGAATAATTATGGGAAATGATACTTTACAGGAAGGCGCCGTAAAAAATCAGAATGGAGCGAATCAGGAACAGCCGGGCGGACAGGCGGCTGGTTCGGGCAATATGCCCCTGATAAAGGAATTCAATGATATACTGGGCATTCATATTGAACATCTGCTTGGCACAAGGTATGGAATAGATGAACTGGAACTTAATATATTTTCTGTCTCATGCGTTGTGCTGCTTGCTACACGGGAGACTGAAATAGAGACCTTCCCGGCCCTGCCCCCGCCGCGCTATACAGTTTCCACTCTTACCGAAGAGCTGGCTGAGATGAGTATTGAGCCGGAAAGCGATATTATTAATGTCATAGAGGATATGAAAAAAAAGAATTACCTGAAGATCACCGATGAGCGTATGTTCTGCAATAAACCCATGATCAGCATGGCACAGCTTTTTGATCGTATATTTCCCAACATGCCGGGCCTTAACCTGGTTGCATATCTGGGGCAAATGATAGACGAGGTGACAGCAGGTAGAAAATCACAGACAGATGCATCAAAACAGTTTCACCAGATGCTCGATATCCAGGGTGTGTCTGTTAATGAAGCGGCAGCTAAATCCGCATCTGCAAAAAAAAGGTTCTCTCATCTGAGGATCGGGGATGACACCCCTGCCGAAAAAAAAGAAAAGAGGCCGGTTGTTATCCCTGTAAAACCGGTCAATATCTTCAGCCAGCTGAAGACAGACAAGGTAATTAAACCCTCTTCAATCATTAAAGGTATTCAACAGCAACCAGAGGTTTCCCGGCCGGCTGTAACGCAGGATTTATCTGTCTCCAGTGCTTCAAACATAGCTCAGGGAGCGGAAACAGTTGGTTTACCTGAAACTGGCAGACAAACAACAGATATCAATCCTCCCCAGGATATCCATGACCCTGAAGCTGAACCCCATGAGGATGAGAGAGATATTCAGGATGCAGCCTCTGAAGAGTTTGAACCTCTTGATGACAGGGAAATAGAGGACAGGATTCTTGAATTTGAGGCACAGCTCGGCCTCAAATGCCCGCTGTGCGGTACTGGCAGTATCAAAACTAGTGAGACAGCAAAGGGAAAGTCCTATTATCACTGCTCAAGCAGCGGCTGTACTTTCATAAGCTGGGGAAAGCCCTATTATATTGACTGCCCGAAATGCGCAAGCAACTTCCTGATTGAGGTTACAGACAGCAGCGGAAAAAATTTTCTGAAATGCCCGAAGGCAACATGCTCACACTGGCAGAAATTCCCCTGGGAGATGTCAGGTTCTGATGCAGATGATACTGTGACGGTTTCCGATTCAGGAGATACAAGCGCACCGAAAAGAGTGGTGCGCAGGAAAAGAAGGGTTATAAGAAGAAAGAGATAACCATCGCAGGATTATTTCATATAGCAGGTTTATACTGTTCAGGCTTGTCTTCCAATAGGCCTTACAGACATTACCGAACAACCTGCCTTGCGTATGACTCTTTCTGTGGTTGCCCCAACAAACAGTGATTCTACAAGGCTGTGCCCCCTTACGCCCATGATCACGAGATCAATATCCTCTACGTTGGCAAATTTAACAAGCTCTTCATGGGCAATACCGGAAAGAAGGCGTGTCTTGGGTTTGCACCAGTTATGCGCCTCCTCGGGCACAAGGGCTTCGAGCTGGTCTTTGAGCTGCTTGTGCAGGCTCTTTCTGATCTCCTCGCGTGCCCCCTGAACAGATGTAGGGATATCCTTATAACGGGGGGTTTCAAGTACATGAACAATATAGAGGTCTGACTGGTATTCCTGGGCCAGGGCCAGGCCATATTCAAGGGCGAGGTTTGAATCATCTGAAAAATCAGAACCGACAAGTATACGGTTGAACTTGATTTCCTTATCTTTGGTAAGCGCAGGGTCATTTTCCGGGCCATGAACAGTAAGAAGCGGGCATGGAAGGCTGTGCATCAAATGTTCTGTAACAGAGCCCAGTACAAGCCTTTTAAGGCCTGCCCTGCCTCTAGTTGCTGTAATGGCCATGTCAACCCGGTTTTCCTGTGCAAGGCGGGTTATTTCATCTGCGGCATTACCAATAGTAACAAGCGGTTCCCAGTTGATGCTGTATTTCTCCATTATACGCTTCAAGCGTTTGTGGGCATAATCTTCCATATGCGTAAGCTGGGATTCAAATGCGTATGTGGCCTCACCGTACATGGTGGCGGAAGAGAGGTCAATCACGTGGCACAAATAGAGTTTCGCGTTATACTCCCTGGCAAGAGAGACCCCATAAAAGACCGCATGATTGGATAACTCTGAGAAATCGGCAGCGCACATGATATTGTCCAGTTTTACACGCATTTTTATGACCCTCCATAGATTTTTTTATTAATAAGTATCAAAGGTCGCCGATTTAAGCAATAGAGAATTAGAAATATGGAATAGATATCAAGTTAAATATTTTACAAAATCAGATAAATTCAGTATAAATCAATATCAAACAAACATGAGTATAGGTAATGGCTGATAATCGTAGGAAAAACATTAAAGCAGTATTAGAAGAATGTTTCTGGGGGGAATATACTATTACAGTAGAGGATACTATTAACCGGCTTGATAAAAAAGACACTGACTTTATAAAATTTCTGTTTTCAAAAATAATTGAAAACAGCAGATATCCTTCTCGTCATATTAAGAATCTTTTTTCGCCAGCCATTTATAATTCTCTTATTAAAGAATATCAAAAAAAAGCAGGGGATAAAAAACGATTCAGGCTTATCTACGCTAATCCTACCGGAAACTACGATAATGTCCCGGAGTATCAATAGAGGCGTTAGAATATAGTAATATATATATATTACAGGACAAGGTGCTGGAGGCGATTTTCTCTGTAGAAACCTCCTTGTATCTCACCGGAGGGACATGCCTTTAATAAATTTATAAGCGATATGAAAAATAATTACACTGGCATGGTAAAGCATATCACAGGATTATTGGCATAGTGGCCATCCAGAAAGAGACAAATTCTGGATGAGGCTTTCAGCAGTCAGCTAACTCTTTGGTTTGAAAGTCTTTTGGTGAAAGCTGAACGCTAATGGCTGACTGCTTGAATCCAAAAACGACAGTTTTTGGATGGACACTGGCATAATATTTTTCTTCTTACCTTGTGCACCTTGTCCCGCCATAGTGCATTGTCGTCAAGCTAAGGCGAAAAGCAAAAGCCTGCAATATCTCACACAGAGGCGCAAAGAACACTAAGAAAATCAAATGTTTTTTACATAATATTTTTTTGTTTCTTAACTTTGTGAGCTTTGTGACTTTGTGTGAGACATGGTTTTTCGTCTTGAATTATGAATAGCTGTTTTTCTCAGGGATCTTTATCTTATATCCCTTACCAGTAATATGTTTTGGGTACTATATTTTTGTTAACTTGACGCGAATACGCCATAGCTTTAACGACACAGATGCTCCTTGCACCTCTTTCTCGCTGTATCCTCTGTCGAAGGTGAACACCCCTTGCGCCTTGTGCCCTTTTTTATCATTGACATCCACATTCTATTGCTCTATCATGAGTAGCATTTCTACTCGTAATAGGAGTGAATTTGAACGACCTTTTTTCAGGATTAATCGCATCAAAGACAAGGATAAAGCTTCTTGTAAGGCTCTTTTTTAACCCTGATGCCAGATCATACCTGAGAGAGCTGGCAAATGAATTCAATGTTTCAACCAATGCAGTCCGCGAAGAGCTGAACCAGCTTACAGATACAAAATTTCTCGAATCCGAAAAGGATGGCAGGCAGGTCTATTACAAAGCCAACAAAAAACACCCCCTTTTTCCTGAATTAAGGTCAATGGTAAACAAGGTAATGGGTCTTGACCAGGTTATAGACAGTATAGTGACAAGGTTAGGGGACCTTGAACTTGCCTTTCTGCTGGATGATTACGCAAATGGAAAGGATACCGGGATCATGGACCTGCTCCTGGTGGGAAATATTGATGAATATCACCTTAATGATTTGAGTAGAAAAACCGAAAGATATATCAAGAGAAAGATACGGCCACTGGTCCTGACCAGGGAAGAATATGAGGATCTTAAGCCAAAGCTGGAAAACCGGCCAAGGCTATTGATCTGGGAAGCCCCGCGGAAATAGAAATATTTTTATTCTATTGGCCATCGGTATATATTTTGCAGAATGTCTTGAGAAATGTAACTCAAAGGGCGGAGCTGTATAAAAATAGAATATTGAATTTAGGAAATAGTAAAGAGTAAATAAATATAAACACCTTGATTATAGCCATACAGATAGCTATAATAGTAAAAAATGATTTATGAGGTTAATAATGCAGGATCAGATCTCTATTGCTGAGGCAAAAAATAAATTACCGATGATAATACACTATGTAGAGAAAGGCCCAAACATTCAGCTTACAAGACGCGGAAAGCCGGTAGCTGTATTATTGTCTATCAGAGAATATGAACGGCTAAGTCAGAAATCCACTGATTTCAGAGATGCCCTGTTGAAATTCAGAGAGGGTATAAATATGGATGATACAGATATTACCGATGTCGACTTTGAAGATTTAAGAGATACTGACTCAGGGCGAAAGGTTGAGTCGTAAAAATGAAGTATCTCCTGGATACGAATATTCTTTCAGAGGCGGTTAAAACACATCCTGATAAATCAGTTATGGATATGCTGCAAAAAAATGCCAGTGAGATTGCTACAGCATCACTTGTATGGCATGAACTCCAATACGGATACAGGCGTCTCCCTGAATCCAGAAAAAGAGATATTATTGCAGCCTTTTTAAATGATGTTGTTTTACCTGCAATCCCAATTTTACCCTATGATGAAAAAGCGGCTGAATTGCATGCCGAAGAGCGTGCAAGAATGTCATCAAGTGGGGTTACCCCGCCCTTTGTTGATGGTCAAATCGCATCAATAGCTGTGGTCAATAATTTAATACTTGTTACAAGAAACATCTCTGATTTTAAAGGATTTAAAAATATAAAACTCGAAAACTGGCATAATACATCTGCTGCATCACCAAAACCGGTAACCGGGAGTTAGCTTACAACTAACAATTATCTCAAAAAATTATATGAAAAATAAAATAAACATACTGGTTGTTGGAGGGGCTGGCTATATTGGCTCCCATATGTGTAAATACCTTTTTCAAAAAGGGTATACCCCTGTTGTGCTGGATAATCTTGTTTATGGGCACCGTGAGGCAGTAAAGTGGGGTCCCTTTATTGAAGGACCTATGGAAGATGAATTGCTGTTAAGTAAGATTTTTAAAGACTATAGCATACAGGCTGTAATGCATTTTGCCGCCTTTGCCTATGTTGGGGAGTCAGTCACTGACCCTGGCAAATATTATCTTAATAATGTATCAGCATCCATTTCTTTATTGGAATCAATGCGAAGGCATAATATCAATAATTTTTTATTCTCTTCCAGTTGCGCCACATATGGTGAGCCACTGGAAATACCTATAACAGAGAGCCACCCACAAAACCCCATAAACCCATACGGCAGGACTAAACTGATGGTGGAGCAGATCCTGATGGATTATAAGCTTGCTTATGGGATCAACTACACATCACTGAGATATTTTAATGCAGCAGGGGCAGACCCTGATGCAGAAATTGGCGAAGATCACAACCCTGTAACCCATATAATACCGCTGGTTCTTCAGACTGCCCTTGGCCAGAGAAATGAGATAAGCATCTTCGGGGATGATTACCCTACTGAAGATGGCACATGCATACGGGATTATATTCATGTAACAGACCTTGCACAGGCGCACCTGCTTGCACTGGAAAGCATGCTGAATAATAATACCGGTGGCATCTATAATCTGGGAAATGGTGAAGGCTGTTCAGTAAAGCAGGTGATCGAGACCGCTAGAAAAGTTACCGGAAAAGATATAAGAACATCTGTAACAGGCAGAAGGGCCGGGGACCCGGCTGTATTAATAGGCTCATCTGCAAAGGCAGTGAACAACTTAGGCTGGAAACCTCAATATGGAGATATCAAAAGCATATTAGAAACCGCATGGAGATGGCATGAGAAACACCCGACTGGATATAAATAACAGGGTATAACTTTTAAGCAATCTATTTTTTTACAGGAACAATCTACCCGGAACAGGTTTAAATATCTCTTCGTAATCCATTAGAAAGATGGTACACTTAATACAAAATTCAGATTAATATTTTAATGAGGTTTATATAAATGGGCATCAATAAAAATCCTATTTCCCATTGTGTGTCATGTAATACGAACGACCTCCTCAACTATTTTCACGAGCACATATCATCCGATGGGATAGAGGAATAAAATGGATACAAAAAATGCCCCTAAGAAAAAAATTAAAAAGCGTGATTATAAAACCTTATATGAATTAAAGAAGCGTCTAAATGATAATATCCCTCTGCTTAATATCAAGCTCTTTGGTTCGAGGGCAAGAGGTGACGCGGGGAAATATTCCGATATGGATGTCTTTATTGAAACAGAAAAGATTGATAGAGAGATAAAAGAGATCATAAAAACCATTGTATGGGAAGTATCTCTTGAAAATTCTGTTATTATTTCGCCTTTAATTTTTTCAAAAGATGAATTGACAAACTCTCCTTTAGCCCATGCGCCTATCGTGAAAAATATTTTTGAAGAGGGCGTAAATATATGAGTAATATGCAAATCCTTTATCAATACCGATTGGATCAGGCAGAAACAACTCTCAGCGACGCCAAAAAAATGTATGAGGCAAAGGTTAGTCCTCGCTCAGTGATTAACAGGGCATATTATGCCATGTTTTACAGCCTTTTAGCCCTTTATATTAGGGTTAATTTAAATATTAAGACTTCCAAACACAGTGGAGTAATCAGTATTTTTGATAAAGAGTTTATTCTCCCAGGAAAGATAGATAAAAAATATTCAAGAATGTTGCACTCTGTTTTTGATGATAGGCAGGAGTTTGATTATAAGGAATTGGTTGAAGTTACTTTAGATGATTCAGTTAATGCAATTAGTAATGCTGAAGAGTTTATTGACGCAATAAAAAATTACATCACTTCATTGTGATGCACATCAAATAGAAAATATAAAAATTATTACCCTTGATGAATTTCTATAATGCCTAATCATAATGATTCACAATATAGGGGCTCAATAACCATCTACACCCCTGAATCCTCATTGAGGAATCCTCTCCGCCTTCTACATGATATGTTCCGCGATCTCATTAATGGCCGTGAGCTTGCGTGGAGGCTTGCTGTAAGGGATATAAGCGCGCAGTACAGGCAGACAGCTCTCGGGCTTCTATGGGCATTTATATTGCCCCTTGCGCATACCGCCACATGGATATTCCTGAATGGCTCCGGAATTGTCAGTATTAGAGACACAAACCTGCCCTATCCGGTTTATGTTTTTACCGGAACAATGCTCTGGGCCATATTCATGGATGCCGTAAACGCGCCGCTTCAGCAGACCACAAATGCCAAACAGATGCTGGCAAAGAATAATTTCCCGCGTGAAGCGCTTGTTGTTTCAGGCATCTATCAGACACTGTTCAATGGGGCAATTAAGATATTATTAATGCTCATAGTCATTATTATTTCGGGCATCTATCCTGGATGGAGTCTGATATGGTTTCTACTGGCAATCCTGTCGCTTATTCTCACAGGCACAGCACTGGGTCTGCTTATTACACCTGTAGGGCTGTTATATACTGATGTAGGAAAATCACTGCCTCTTCTCATGCAGTTCTTAATGTACCTGACACCTGTGGTATTTCCCATGCCTAAAGGCGGATTAGCAGCAATAATCTACAACCTGAACCCACTTACACCGCTGATAACCACAGCCCGAAACTGGTTAACTGGCGCCTCATCTGAATTTTTTAGCTATTATCTTCTTGTTAATGGTTTTGTGCTTTTCCTGCTCCTGATGGTCTGGGTCATCTACCGGGCTGCAATGCCGATTTTGATAGAGAGGATGAGCGCGTAAAAATGACAAGAGTCCAGAGTCTAACGACAAGGGTCAATAGATTAAAAATAGGAGAATAATTCAGCATGGAAGAGAAACCTGAGTTTAGATTTGAAAAGCTTGATGTGTGGCAAAAGTCTATAGAATGGGTCGATGAGATTTATAGTGCGGCAAAATTATTTCCCCCTGATGAGAGATTTGGACTGACATCACAATTAAAAAGGTCATCAATATCTGTTGCCTCAAATATTGCAGAAGGCTCTGGCAGGTCTTCAGATAAAGATTTCGCGAGATTTATTGAAATAGCATACGGGTCTTTAATGGAAGCTGTTTGCCAATGCATGATAGCAAAAAGACAAAAATTCATATCTGGTGAAGATTATAAATAAATTTATTCAGGTGCACAGGAATTGGCAAAAATGTTGAGCGGATTAAGAGCTTATTTAATAAAGGCCAGAGATTAGAGACCAGAGATTAGAGACCAAAGAACAGTGACAAGAGACATGAGACAAGAAACTAGAGTCAAGGGGTTAATTTTCGTCTCTCTTGACTCTCGACTTTAGTCTCTTGCCTATCAAAATATTCTATGTCAAAAAATGTAAAGATGAGATGTAAATAATGGAAAATGATTTACCTCAGGTTTCAGGTCTCAGCCCTCAACCCTCTCATCAGGTTTCAGGTCTCAGCCCTCA
>JAAZBV010000063.1 GCA_012513605.1 Desulfatiglans sp.
AAGGGGTATAAAAGAGGTTAAATTAAGGCTATAAAGGCCTTTTGAACTGTTTTCAAATCAAATTTTGACTTTCGTTTTTTAAATTCGTTTTATTTTTATAAAAATAATTTTTTTAGGGCTGCCATACATTGGGAATATATATTTTTCGAAAAAGGGGTTTTTCGACAGCCTCGTTAGGGGCGGAGTTTCCATAAATATCCGAATCATTATCATTTGCTGTCAATGTGCCCCAGACACGGACCCCTCCTCCATCTATAGTTGCAGTATTGTTATATATACTGGATTGGTTCAGGGTCAACTGGGCATTACTTGCTATATATGCCCCCCCGCCGTAGCCACTAGAATTTGAAAAGACACTGGTGTGCTCAAGAGTTACATTGGCTCCGGAAAGCACTCTGATTCCTCCACCAAGTCCATGGTTACCTCCAGTAACCTTAAGCCTCTGCAGGGTGACTGTGTTCCCTGTGATTTGAAAAACATAACTGACTCCTCCCCCATTTACTACAGTATCACCACAGCCGGTTGTAATGCAGTCAGCGCAATAATCCCCTGATATGGTCAGGGCCTTATTGTTTATAGTTACGTTTTCGTTGTATGTCCCGGCAGAAACCTTGATAGTGTCGCCTGAAGCAGCAGCATTAACAGCATCCTGAATAGTTTCATAAACAGCTCCGCTGTTATTGATTCCGACTCGGGGTGCACCCCATGCAGGCAGAGATATTAGAGAAATAATGACTAAACATAGGATGTAATGTCTCATTTTGAACTACCCCTTTCAAAAAAGTTAAAGATCAAATACATTTCTCCAGAAAATGCACCTGTAATCATTCAGAGTTAGATGCTGAAATCCAAAGAAAGATTTGGCCTTCCAGCACTGTAAGTAGTTTAAATGCCGTTTAGTTGAAAAGAGTTACTTTTTTTAAACGGAAGTATATGGAGCAGCCGTTCTTATGTCAACAGGAAATCAATATCCCTGATCCACCATCAAACTGTCATCTGCAGCCTTTACTTAATTTCAGGTCAAATGCTGCTTGACTTTTAAACGACTGTTTGAAATAACTGCCTTTAAAATTTAATAAAAAGCAGGTGTCATATAAAAGTGTCTAAAAAATCCATCGATGCCCAGGACAGCGAGAATACAGTCAAGCAGACAAGAGAAAGGCTCCTTGAAAAGGCAGAGATGCTTTTTGCGCAGAAGGGGTTTCATGCCATAGGTGTTCGCGATATTACCTCTGCTGCAAGATGTAACATGGCCTCTGTCAACTACCACTTCAGTAACAAGATGAACCTCTATCTGGAGGTCTTCCGCTCCAGGTGGATCCCGCGTGAACGGCTCATGTATGAGACGTTTGAGGCAAAGGTCGACAGTATGATTGATCCGACACCGGAGAGCATAATCCAGGCGCTGGCAAAGGCATATCTGGAGGGGCCTTTAACCGATGAGGAGTTTGGCAGGCACAGGCAGCTTATTGTGAGGGAGCTGAATAACCCGACAGAGGCATTTGAGCTTGTGGCGGATCAGACCCTGAGGCCCCTATTTAACAAGCTGTATGGGCTTTTACAGGATAGCTCAAAGGATAATGTAAATGAGGCAAATCTCAGCTTTGATATAATGAGCATTTTTGGTATCATTCTGTACTTTAATTATTCAAGGCCGATGATCTCGCGTGTAACAGGCAAACCCTATGACGCTGATTTCAAGGCCAGATTAATAGAACATGTGGTTCGGTTCTCGCTTTACGGGATGAGCAGCAGTAGCAAGCGCCCTCCTGTATCATAATAAAGCAAGACCGCTACCCCTTTTTATCACCCTTTTTATGGTCAGACAGGATCAATTTTTTTTGGAGGAATTTATGACTGAACAGATTTTTACAAGCTGCACAAACGCAGGCCCCATATCGGTTTATGTCAGGGACGGCAAGGTTGTCAGAATCAGGCCCTTGGAGGCAAAGGATGAAGACTTTAAACCATCCTGGACAATAGACGATGGGAAGAGAAAATATTCGCCCCCAAATAAATTTTATATATCGCCCTTTATTCATGCTGAACGGACAAGACTCTATTCTGAAGACAGGATAAGGTACCCCTATAAAAGGGTAGATTTTGACCCGAAGGGTAACCGTAACCAGCAGACAAGGGGCAAGGCAAAATATGAGCGTATTAGCTGGGATGAGGCATTAGATATAGTTTCATCGGAGATCACAAGGGTAACAAATACCTATGGCTCTTCAGCCATTACTGGCATCACATCAAGCCACCATAACTGGGGCGTTGTGGGTTACAAGATGGGGCCGTTTGCAAGATTCATGCATATGCTCGGTTACACCCCGATCTTTGACAACCCTGACAGCTGGGAAGGTTGGCACTGGGGCGCAACACACACCTACGGCTTCTACTGGCGGCTTGGTATGCCCGAACCATACGACCACCTCACAGATGCCCTTCAGCACGCAGAGATGATTGTCTACTGGTCATGTGACCCTGATTCCACAAGGGGCACCTATACAGGTCAGGATTCAAGCATGTGGCGTCAGTGGCTAAAGGAAAAGGGCGTGGAAATGGTCTTTATTGACCCCCTTTACAACTACACAAACGCTGCAATGGACGGCAAGTGGATACCCATAAGGATGGGCACAGGCACAGCCCTTGCCATGGCAATTGCCTATGTCTGGATAACTGAAAATACATATGACAAAAAATATATTGAAACACGCACAGTAGGTTTTGAGACCTTTAAGGATTATGTACTTGGCAAAGAAGATGGGGTAGAAAAGACACCTGCCTGGGCATCTGAAGAGACAGGCATACCTATAAAGACCATAGTCTCACTTGCAAGAAGGTGGGCAACAAAGAGAACAGTGCTTGCGAGCGGTACAAGGGGCGGCGAAGGCGGCGCCTGTCGTGAGGCATATGCCACAGAGTGGGCAAGGATGATGGTGCTTTTACAGGCAATGCAGGGGTTAGGCAAACCCGGTGTAAGCATCTGGGGTACATGCATGGGAGCGCCCTCAAATGTTGATGTGTTTTTCCCCGGTTATGCTGACCCTGACGGCAGGATGGGCTCCACAAAGGCTGCAAAGATAAAGTTTTCACCGGCCCAGAACCCCACAAAGCAGAGGCTTTACAGGCTGACTGTGCCGGACGCAATTCTGAACCCTCCTATTGACTGGAGGGGTGACGGCTTTTGCGGCAACTCCCTTGAACAGCAGTTCAACGAATATGTCTACCCCATGGAAGGTCACTCAGAGGTAAAGATGTTCTACAGGTATGGCGGGTCGTTCATGGGCACCATGAGTGATACAAACAAGTGGGTTAAGATGTACCAGAGCGAAAAGCTTGAGTTTGTTGTTAATCAGGACTGCTGGTACAACAGCGAGACCAATTTTGCGGATATCATACTTCCTGCCTGCACAAGTATTGAGCGTGACGATGTGGGCGAGTGGGGCGCTGCGGGCGGCTACACACACCATGCCTCAAACGGGTGCAACCACAGGATCGTGGTGCGCCAGCAAAAGTGTATTGAACCTTTGTGGGAATCAAAGTCCGACTACCAGATATTCACACTTCTTTCCGAGCGTCTTGGAAGAAAAGAGGAGTTCACTGACGGCAAGGATGAGATAGGGTGGATAAAGGCATTCTATGAGATATCTGACCTGCCAAAGTACATTTCATATGAGGAGTTTGAAAAGAAGGGTTATTACGTTATTCCCATGCCGGAGGATTACAAACCTACAGTCTCCATGAGGTGGTTTGCTGAAGGCAGGGATTGCGACACCCCAGACCCCGGCAACCCGAAACGTGGCACAGACAGGGCAAAGGAGCTTGGCACATACACAGGTAAAATAGAGTTTGTTTCAGAGAGCCTTAAGAAATATTATCCAAACGACGAGGAAAGGCCAATATCCCCAAAATATATCCCGAGCTGGGAAGGCCACAGGTCAGAGCTTGCAAAGAAGTATCCCCTGGCCCTTGTCTCTCCGCACCCAAGATTTACCTTCCATACCCATTATGACAAGCACACAGACTGGCTCAATGAGATACCTACTCACCGTGTGTATAAGGATGGTTATCCATACTGGCCGGCCCGCATACACCCAAAAGATGCGGAACCTCGCGGGGTCAAGAATGGCGATATTGTAAAACTCTACAATGACCGGGGTGCAACACTCTGCATAGCAAAGGTCACCCAGAGGGTTATGCCCGGGATTATTCACAGCTACGCCTCATCTGCTGTATATGATCCGCTTGAACCTGGTAAGGCGGGCTCAACAGACAGGGGCGGCTGTGTTAACCTGCTTACATCTTCAAGGATGCTTTCAAAGAACGTACCCGGCATGACACCCAATTCATGCCTTATAGAAATAGAAAAGTGGGAGGGATAACTAATGGCAAGATTCGGAATGATAATAGATGTTGATAAATGCACAGGCTGCTATAGTTGTTTTCTGGCCTGCAAGGATGAATTCTGCGGCAATAATTATCCCGGGTATGCAGCCTCACAACCCGCTAAAGGCCATTACTGGATGAAGATCGTCTCTGTTGAAAGGGGCACAACACCCAAGGTAAAACTGGACTATATCCCAACTCCTTGCCAGCAGTGTGAAAATCCCACCTGTATTTCAGGCGGAACCCCTGGTGCTGTTTACAAACGACCTGATGGCATAGTGATAATAGACCCTGAAAAGGCAAAGGGTGATAAGGATATAGTCTCATCATGCCCCTACAGGGTTATATACTGGAATGAAGAGTTAAAGGTTGCACAGAAGTGTAATTTTTGTGCACACCTCCTTGATAAGGGGTGGAAAGAGCCAAGGTGCGTTGAGACCTGCCCGACAGGGGCTTTAGTGTTTGGTGATCTTGATGACCCCAAAAGCGAGATTGCAAAGAAGGCGAAAGAGGGGAATACAGAGGTGCTTCATCCGGAATTCGCCATGAAAACTTCAGTCTCTTATATCGGCTTACCAAAAAAGTTTATCGCCGGTGAGGTTGTATTTGCAGACAAAAAGGATGAGGCGGCGGTTGGGGTAAAGGTTACCCTTGTAAGCGGAAGCATGAAGATGAACACTCTAACAGACCATTATGGTGATTTCGAGTTTGATGGGCTTGATTCAAATAAAGAATACACAGTCAGGCTGGAATACTCAGGGTACAGGGCTCAGGAGATCTCAGTGAAAACCCTGAAGGATGTAAACCTGGGTGAGATTGTAATGAAAAAGTGATGCAGTAATGCATTGCATAATATTTATAAACAGTAGTATTAAAACCCATGTCCCTGTACTGATTTTTTAACAGGGGTCATATAACCAATTTGGAGGAAAATAATAATATGTTAAAGACATTACCAAAAGACAAGATACTTATCACAGTGGCCATGACCGGCGCTCTGGTAACCAAGGAGCAGCATCCTGACCTTCCTGTAACACCTGACGAGATTGCTGAAAACGCAAGGCTCTGCGTTGAGGAAGGTGCTGCCATATGCCATATACATGGCAAGGATAAAAACGGGGGAAACACATCCGATGTAGCGGTATTCAGGGAGATCAAGGAAAAGGTAAGAAAAAAATCAGATGCCATTATCCAGTTCAGCACAGGCGGAGGCCCAAACCTTACACAGGAACAGAGGATAGAATGCCTTGATGCGCTCCCTGAAATGGCCTCCCTTAACATGGGTTCGCTCATGAGGCTTTCTGGCCAGTACAAGGGCACAGCATTCTGTAACCTCCCGGAAGAGATAGAGACTTATCTATCCAAGATGAAAAGACTCAATATCAAACCTGAGATGGAGGTCTACAATGTAGCCATGTTCAAGGAGGTTAATGATATCATTAAAAAAGGCCTGGTCGAGCCACCATACTGTATCAACCTGGTTCTTGGCATGCGTTATCAGGGTGCGCTTGAGGCAACACCAAAGATACTTACCACAATGATCGATTTTCTGCCTGATAACTCAGTATTTAACTGCGCTGCTGTTGGCTCTGATCAACTGCCGATCACCACCCTGAATATGCTCCTGGGCGGGGCTGTAAGGGTTGGGCTTGAAGATAACATCTATTACAGCAAGGGCCTAAAGGCCACCAACATGTCGCTTGTTGCAAGAACAGTGAGGATAGCAAGGGAGCTTGGCAAGGAGCCCATGACACCAAAAGAGGCAAGGGAATTTATAGGGCTTAAACCCCTTTAAAATATAAGCAATTTAGCGGGGTGATTATAAGAGCTGCCCCGCATGTACATGAAGAGTAAATTAAACCTATATAATATGGAGATAAAAGATGACAGATAATTTGAAACTGGAAGATATTAAGAAGATAGCGGTTATTGGCGCAGGCACAATGGGTCATGGCATTGCGCAGGCATTTGCCTATGCAGGGTACCAGGTAAACATGATGTCCCGCACACAGGAGACCCTGGACAGGGCAATGTCTCTTATAAAGGCAAGCCTTGAGGCAATGGCAGGCGCCGGTCTTGTTGACAAGGCAAAGATAGCTGATGCCCTTTCACGTATAACAACCTGCACCAACCTTGAAGAGGCTGCAAAGGATGTTGATATCGCCTTTGAGACAATGGCAGAAAACAAGGATGCCAAGACAAAGGTGTTTGCAGACCTGGATAAGGCCCTGCCCAAAAGGGCGCTCATTGCCTCAAACACCACATTCCTGAACCCATTTGAACTGGCCAAGACAAGCCGCCAGGATAAGATACTGATTGCCCATTTCTATGCGCCGCCGCAGATCATTCCCCTGGTGGATGTTGTAAAGGGGCCTGAAACAGACATGGCCAATGTGGAGCTTATGGTAGAGCTTTTAAGAAAGATGGGCAAAAAACCCATTCTCTTCAAGAAATATGTATCAGGCTATGCAATCAGCAGGCTCCAGCTTGCACTCCAGAGAGAGGTCTATTACCTGATTGACGAAGGTTACCTGAGCCCGAGAGAGGTTGATGATGCCTGTATATGGGGTCTTGCAATGCGTATGATGATTGTTGGCGCTGTAGGTCGTATTGATTTTGGTGGGATAGGCCTTAGCGTAAACAACCTGAAAAACCCGGCATGTAATGCCACACCGGTTGATTACAAGCCCAAAAAGATATTTGAACTCTTTGATCAGGGTCATGTGGGCATAAAGACAGGAAAGGGTTTCTATGATTACGGCGGAAAATCAGAGGCAGAGCTCTGCTCCATCAGGGATGAAAAACTCCTGAAGATGCTGAAATTCGCAATGGATCTGGGTGATGCTTTGCCAACCAAGTAATTTTTTTCACCACGGAGAACACAGAGAAAAGCTAAAAGAATAAAATCTCTGTGACCTCTGTGTCCTTTGTGGTTAGATAAATGGAGAACCTATGAGTCTTGAAAAGGTATATATAGTAAGCGGTGCACGCACACCAATCGGCCGCTTTGGTGGTACACTACGTGCTTTACCCGTGCACAAGTTTACCGCCATTGTGTTGAATGAGGTTATCCGCAGGGCTGGTATTGGGTCAGATAGCGTGGATGAGGTTGTAATGGGGCATGCCTACCAGAACGGTGAGTGCGCCAATGGCGCGCGCATGGCCCTTCTTGAGGCTGGATGGCCTGTGACAGTAACAGGCATTGTTGTTGACAGACGCTGCTGTTCAGGCCTTGATGCCATTAATATCGGCGTTATGAAGATACAGACCGGTAATGCAGATATTGTTGTGGCTGGCGGCATGGAGAGCATGAGCCTTGCCGAGATGTATGTGCCCGGCGATATCCGCTGGGGCCTTGGCGGAAAGAGCGATGAAAAATTCGGTTTTATGCCAAAGGGTCACGGCGCCCTTGCCATGTGGGGCATCCCGTTCTATGACAGGATACAGAGGGGCAGGGTTATGGCCCAGCCAATAGAGAGGTTCGGTGAACTCAACTCCATGATGACATGGGCAGAGGCCGCAGCCAGAAACGAGAACATATCCAGAAAAGAGATTGATGAATGGGCATATAACAGCCATCAGAAGGCTGTAAAGGCACAGGAATCAGGCAAATTTGCAGAAGAGATAATAGGCATCCCAATACCCCAGGCAAAGGGGGCGACCATCCTCTTTGACAAGGATGAAACTCCCCGGCCTGATACCACACTGGAACAACTGGCAAAATTAAAACCCATATATGATGGCGGTGTGTGTACGGCAGGCAATTCATCATCTGAAAACGACGGCGCAGGAGCTGTGGTGCTTATGAGTGAAAAGAAGGTAAAGGAGCTGGGCATTAAGCCCATGGTTGAATTCCTTGCCTTTGCACCTGCTGGCGATGACCCGACCCTTACATATCCTGCTGTTCCTATAGCTGTAAACAAGGCCCTTAAAAAGGCCGGCATTACACAGGCACAGATTGATCTGATTGAGATCCAGGAGGCATTTGCCGCCCAGACACTTGCGGATGCAAAACTCCTGGGGCTTACAGCGGAAGAATGCAAGGCAAAGGTTAATGTAAACGGTTCAGGTATTTCATTAGGCCACCCCATAGGGGCGACAGGGGCAATGAGGCTTGTCACCCTTGTCCATGAAATGGTGCGCAGAAACGCCCAATATGGCCTTGAAACCATATGCGGGGCGGGCGGCCTGGGTGTTGCCGCTGTTTTTAAAAGAGGCTTGCTCTAACCTGGTTATTCATAATGTATACAGCTCTTTATTAAGGGCTGTATACCTCCAAATTACACTTTCTGGTTTCAGCTATTTTCATGATTATAATGGGCAATTCTGCTGCGCAAGGTTAACTTGACATTCAATTTTATTACATATATATACCTAATTCGTACAAAAAAATAATCTCAAAAATAAGGCTTTTTTGTTGTAGTTTACATTATCACCGTGGCTTTAAGTGAAAACCTGTAAAATTATCCATCACTGGGAGGAGGGATCATTTAATGTTTTCGAAAGTCTTTTTGTTTTTGTTCTCCATTTGTCTTTTCTTTTTTCAATCTGCATCTGCTATTGAGCCTGCTCCTGCCAGAGGTGATGAAAATAGAATTGTTGCAAAGATTTCAGGCCATCCTGTCACAGAAACACAGATCATGACGATTATGAAATTTTTAGTTTTCAAGGAAGAGGACGGGCTTACGCGAGAGGCGCTTGAAACAATGCCCCCTGGCCTCTTTTCCCAGGCTTTAGATAATATGGTTATGAGGACTCTTCTTCTGGAAAAGGCAGAAAAGCAAAAGATCACTGTTTCAAGGGAACAGATTGATGATCATCTGCAACAGTTTATGAAAGGATTCCCCTCCAATGATGATTTTGTTAAAAAATTGAGTATGTATAGGATTAAAAAGGATGAACTTGAAAAACACATTGAAGGGACAATTAAAATGCTCAGGGTCATTGACAGTGCAGTCAAAGACACCCCTGAAGCTACACAAGAGGAGATAGAAAAATACTATGCAGAACGCAGAGCCAGTATATTGAATGCTGAACAGGCCCGCGCCTCCCACATATTGCTCAGTTTTGACCCTGACGCTTCATCTAAACAGAAAGAGACCATAAAAAAAAGGCTTGAAAAAATAAGAGCTGATATTGAGGCTGGAAAGATCACCTTTGCAGAGGCCGCTAAAAAGTATTCACAGGATGCTGAGACAGCAGCAAAAGGAGGGGATATCGGTATAATCCGCCGCGGCCAGGAGTCAAAAGCCATTGAAACCGCTGTTTTTAGCACACCCCAGGGTAAATTGACTCAGGTTATAGAGTCTCAAAATGGGTATCACCTTATCCTGGTTCATGAAATAAAGACCCCTGGCCAGGCAAATCTTGAAGATACAAAGGATCTGGCTGCCAAGTACTATAATCAGAGACTCAGAACAAAGGCTGCTAACAAATTTCTAAAGGAAGTAAAGGATAGTGCTATAATTTTAATGCTAATGACCCAGCAGCAATTTGTCGAACGTAATTCCCCAAAATGGGAGAATATATTTAAAAAATAGGGTTTAATAACCCAGATTTTAAAATAACATCGTTTTCATGCTATATCTGAATATAATAATATTCAGGTATAACCCCTGTAATGGCATTTTTGTATATTGTAAAATTTACAATATACTGACAATTATACGATATATAGACATTTTTTGGCAAAATTCCACAGTAAATAACAAAGTATTGCTTGTAATATCAGATAGATAGATTTTTGGCTTAATATTTGCAAGATTAACTTGGTTTGTATTAAAAGCGGAATAATTAACGATATTTTTAAGCACAATGTATTTCTTGATAGAGATACATTGTGAAGGAGATGTGGTTAACCTGTATTTTTTTAAATGTAATAAAGGAGGTGATGCTGGGTAACAGGCTTTCATAGACAAGTATTGTTCAAATAATAAAACACAGCATGGAGTATAGTAAGCCCTTATTAAAAAATAAAAAAGGAGAGGTAGTATAATGAATTATAAAAAAACATCATTATCAATTAATTTAGCTGTACTTTGCATTATAGTATCTATGATGCTATTTACCGGTTGTAATGAAAAGACCGTTACAGGGAATACTGAACCAACAACACCGGCAACTTACACACCTGTTACTTATAATAATCTGCCAGGTAATGTCAAAAATATAATCCTGATGATCCCGGATGGCAACAGCTATGAATCCCAGAAGGTTGTTGATTACTATCTTAATGGTGAGGCGCAATCACAGATATACAATGATTTTCCTGTTCAGGTGGGGGTTGAGACATCAGAATATGAATACATCTATGATTACACCTATGATAATTCAGTTGACCCGCCTGCGGTAACGGGTTACACCATTGAAGGGTATATCTATCAGGGTTATGACCCTGTAGAGGCATGGAGTGATTTTAATTACCAGATCTGGCTTGACCCTCTGCTTGATTATTTTGCCCATTACCCCTATGTAAATAATACCACAGACTCTGCCTCTGCTGCAACAGCCATGGCCACAGGTTACAAGACAAGAGATGGCTCCATCAGTTATGGGGTAATAGCCAATACCACGGTTGGCCATACAGTCCCTGCAGATGAGACTGTTGATGGGGAATTGGTCTCTTCCTTTGTTCGCCTGACAAACATCACTGATATTGCCAAACTTCTTGGAAAGGCATCTGGCGTTGTATCCAGTGTACCATTAAGCCATGCGACCCCGGCGGGCTTCGTCGCCCATAATCCAGATCGTAATGCCTATATTACCCCTGTAACCGGGATTGCTGATGAAATGATTTTATCCAGCGGTATTGAGGTCATTATGGGCCCAGGCTTTATGGATTATGAGTATAATGGCGATCCGCGTGTTCCGCCACGTGCTGGCAACCGTATTTCAGATGCCACCATTGATACTATAGCCGGGTGGTATGCTGATCCAACCACTGCTCCAGACGGTGGCTTTACTGTTGTTCGCAGCAGGGCAGAATTCCAGGCATTGGGTACAACAGCTACCCCACCTGCGCGCGTCCTCGGTATCCCAAATGTGCGTGAAACCCTCAACTATTATGCCAACAATAAATATCTGGACTCCTATTATATCCCCTTTACCATCGACCGCGCCGCTGATGTGCCGACACTTGATGAAATGGCAGAAGGTGCACTTAATGTTCTCAACCAGTATGATGATGGATTTTTCCTGATGGTGGAAGGCGGGGCTGTTGACTGGGCTAACCATTATGGCTGGCTGTACAGGGCAGATGAGGCTACACGGTTAGCAAACGGAGAGACCCCCGGACCATGGGGTATCTTAATTGAAGAGATGGATGATTTTAACAAGGCTGTTGAGGCTGTTCATGCATGGGTAGAGGCAAACAGCAACTGGAACGAAACACTGCTTATTGTTGTGCCTGACCATGACACCGGTTTTGTATGGGGCGAAAATTCAAAGCAGGATGGCGACACAGCCGTCTTTAATCCAGTAATTAATAATGGGGCTGGCAATATGCCTGGTTTCAACTGGTATACATGGTGGCACAGCAATATGCTTGTTCCTCTGTATGCAAAAGGGGCTGGCGCAGAGCGTTTTACCAATTATATAAAGGGCGCTGACCCGAGATATGGTTCCTATATTAACAATGTGGATATCTTCAAGGTGATGCATTATAGTTTCCTGAAAAACAAGCTTGCCGGGTTAATCACCCAGGCAACATCACTTCATGTGAACGATGCCACAATGCTTTCAAGGCTTCATGCCGCTGATTTGGCGCTTGATGAGAGAAAAATAACTGCTGCGTCTCAGCATCTCGTAAACTTCATAGCCGCAGTTAACGCAAATGCCTCCCTTGCATCATCAGGCATGGCAGCTAAGGCTGAGGCACTTGTTGACGCTATTGCGCCGCATGCAAACAACGCTGGATGGTAACAGTAATTTACGGTTAATATTAAGCAATGGGCAGTGATTTTTTGCTGCCCATAAAAAATGAAGCAATATGGTTATAATAAAAGGGAGGCAATAGCCTCCCTTTTATTTGAGTTTATGGTTATTTATTTGGCGCCTCATCAGCGTTATCAAACCATTTAAAATATTCCATTGTACCTGTAGTCCCTGATTTTACGAGCGCCTGTTTTTTTTCATCTTTAAGGTTAAAATCAGTGGTATTTACACCCAGTGTGTCTATGTACACGGTTCTGGCCCAGTCATCACTGTGAAGGTGGATACTCTGCTGTGCGTTTAAGACTGTGTTAATTAAGCCCCATGTATAATCCATGAAGTTATCAATCTTTTTTGTAACAGGTTCCGCATGGTCGCGGAATAGCGCTATCTCCTCCTTTGTGTCAAGCCTGAACCCCAGGGTCTGTTTGTTATAGATATATTTAGAAACAGGACGGCGCATTCTCTTTACCTTTTTATTAATCTTCTCGTAATATTTTGTTTCAACGCCTCCATCACCGCTGACATACTTCTCCCTGTCAAATAATTTTACCGGGTAGTTATCCAGAACGCCTCCATCCACATATATATCACCCCGAATGCTCCTTTTTGCTGCAAAGAATAGAGGTATGGACATGGAGATGCGGACAGCATCTGCCACGCACATCCTGGGGGTATGCTCAGGTGAAAAGACCTCTGAAAAGCCTGTGGATAAATTAGTCCCCATAAAATAGAGGGACTTGAATTTTCCCTTTTCCTTCATTGCTTCAATATCCCCAAAGGTGCTCTCGCTGTTGCCTGTCTTCTTTTTTATCTGTTTCCCTATCCAGTCCCGGAAAAAATCGCCCTTATACCACCCGTATTCATCTATTAACCTCTTGGCATCCCTTACCACGCCCCATGAATCATCCATCAGCTTTTTAAAATCGAGTGACCAGAGCACCTCCTTTGTCTCTTTCTGGCTGAAATTAAGCCCAACAAGAATGGCATTTATGGCCCCTGCGGATGTCCCTCCAACCCTCTCTATATTCTTTAATATCTCCTTTGCCTTTAAAACATCAAGCGCCCCCACATAGGCAATGCCCTTGACACCACCACCCTCAAACACTAGATTTTTAAAGTTATATGGCATGTGATCTCCTCCTTTTTATTTATATTTTTTACCCCTGGGCGGGCTTGGTTTGCCTCGTTTTGAAGATTGCTGCGAGTGCGATCCTGCTTGTGATGGCTTTTTTCCAGCCCTATTGATTTTTCTGCCCGATCGGGTTTTTGATTCCGGACCTGCATTTTTTCCTGAACCAGTGGTCTTGCTATTACGGGCCGGCAATCGCTGCGCTGAGGCCTTTTTCCTGGCAACCATCTCTTTTATGGCCCTATCTACCTCTTTGTCTCTTGATGCGCCATTGGGACGAAAAATAAGAAAATTAGCAGCGTCGCTATCCTCGGTGTAGCCCTCAACCTTTTCAACCGGAATCTTCTGCTTTAGCAGTTTTTCAATAGCCTTAAGATGTACCTTATCATCCTGGGTAATAAGCGAGATGGCTATACCTTTTTCCCCGGCTCTTCCAGTGCGACCGATGCGGTGAACATAGTCTTCCGGGATGCCCGGCATATCGTAATTAACCACATAGGGCAGATTACTTATATCCAGCCCCCTTGCAGCCACATCTGTTGCCACAAGGACACGGATATCACCCTTCTTGAACGATTCAAGGGTACGTATCCTGACCGACTGGCTCTTGTTGCCATGCATCGCTGCAACACTGATTCCCTGTGTGTCAAGGTTCTCCGTGAGTTTGTTTGCCCCATATCTTGTGCGGGTAAAAACCAGTGTCTGGTTCCAGTTACCCCTGGTGATAAGGTGAATGAGAAGGGCAAGTTTATTTGATCGGTGCACCAGGTGAACCTTCTGGGTTATTGATTCTGCTGCCGTATTATCAGGTGTCACCTCGATATATTCCGGGTTCTTAAGCATTTTTCCGGCAAGATCACGGATCTGCCGGGTGTAGGTGGCAGAAAACAGCATGGTCCTGCGTTCAGATGGAAGTAGAGAGAGGACCTCGGAGATCTCCTCACTGAACCCCAAATCCAGCATCCTGTCAGCCTCATCAAAAACCAGAAATTCTATCAGGGAAAGATTCAAATGGCGCTGGCCTGCAAGATCCAGCAGGCGGCCCGGAGTGGCCACAAGGATGTCTATGCCGCGCCTCAGCCGGTCAATCTGCGGTTCTATGCTGACACCGCCATATACAACAGTGCATCGCAGGGAGACCCTTCTTGCATAGGCCTTGATACTCTCTCCCACCTGTAGCGCCAGTTCCCGCGTGGGTGTCAGGACAAGCGCACGGGGATATCGCTCGTTCCCTTTCTGCCTGTTCCTGCTCAGGATCTCAACTAAAGGAAGCGCAAAGGCATCTGTTTTTCCGGTCCCGGTCTGTGCCCTTGCAAGGATGTCCCTCCCGTCAAGAATAGCAGGAATAACTTTTTCCTGAATGAGGGTGGGGGCAGCGTACGCCTTGTCTTTAACCGCCTTAAGCAGTTCGTCCCGAAGGCCAAGTTGATCAAATGACATATTATAATCCGGTGTTGTCTCTAAATTGTTTGGTTAATAGTGTTGCTCATGGGCTTTTTTGTTTCGTGCCCTGGCTTTGAATATTTTTTATGGGAGCGTTGTTTTAAATGTTTTTTTCATCTTTAACCTCTGGAGGATCTTCGGTTTGCCTTTCTTCATGACCCTGGGTCATTTTTTTTTGACGCTTCTCTTCCTGTTTTTTCTTTTTAGCGAGCTCTCTTTTTCGTTTTTCAAATGAATAATTAGGTTTTGCCATATGTTTCCTCTTCTTAAATTAATAGTGCAGAGAATGGAATATCCAGTGCTGTGATCTGTTGCGTGCAAGGCTTAGACCCTGCTGCCAAATGGTGATGCTGGGCATATTGACACAAATCCCAAATAAAGTCCAGACATAGTCTAAAAGAGCTCTATAACTCCTGTAAAACATCAGTGAGAAATTTGAACTCCACCCTCTCCTGCTCCAGCCTGATATTTTCTCCCCAGTGATTATTTTGCAGTTGATCGTAGAGCTCTGTCTCTTCAGGTGTAAGCCGTGCAAGATTTGCCTTTTTGTGATGCGCTTCAAACCCCCACAGCTCCCCGTGGCTCAGGAGTGTCTCAATATCCATCAGGAAGGATCTTACATCCGGCAGAATCCCGCGCAACTGATTGAGGATTGCAAAGCCGTGTGTATCAATATCACCCCAGTAATAAATCCTTTTGCTGTGCAGCCATTGTACAGAGGAGAGATTACTGGCGCTGAAGGGGACGACCTTAAAAAATAAAAAAACTGTTGAAATAGAGTAATATCAAGGCGGTTGAAGGCTTTGCCTTTAACTGCCTTGATGTTTATTAAGTGGTTTAAAGAAAAATTAAATATCATATTCTTAATAGTGGTCATCTTTTTAAACAATAAGACGCGGAGGGTTAAAATAAAAAATTCCCAAGGTGACCGGGGATAATAAAGGATGTAAGTAATCCCAAACCTATCCTATGATTGCGGTTAACCATTCCTTAAAGGACTGTTGATCCTCTTTGTTTAAAACCCCTAACTTTTTTACTAAAGTGGTAAAGATGGGTTTGATTACTGGTTACTCTTTAAAGGGAAGGGGACAAGGACAATATCCCCATAGTTATATGTTGTCATAAGCCTCATCCTCGGCATTGTCCCAGACTTTGTTAAATGAATTTTCAGCCAGTTTGTTGGCAGCCTGGAGCATCTGATGTTCCTGACCTTTCCGGTTTAAAAAATCTACAACCTCTGCTATCTTGTCGGGGGCAAGTTAAAGAAATTTCGGGCTGTGCTTAAAAAAGTTCCTGATTTAGAACCAGAAGAATATGATCAGTTATAGACAACATACCTGAATTTGCCTCGGGTCTTAGATCCTTTAACCCATTTAAGGATGTAAATGACCAGAAAAAGATAGAAGGATTTGTTGACCGCCTTAAAAAAGAGCAGGGCTATGTAATAAAGTCAACCGAGTATAATTTAAAAACAGGAGACCCAAAACTCACCTATTCCTTAAGGGTTTCCACCCACCTGTTTCATGCCCGGGCACAGGTTGATGGTGTGGTGGATGCAATGCATAAAACCTGGAAGGCAATGATATAAAATGTGGGATTCAATTATTTTTACTGTAAGCTTAATACGCCGTCATGCCTGTGCAGACGCATTTGTGTCAAGTTAATGAAAATATTGAACCCAAAACATATATTCATAATTAAAGACGAAAAATCATTTCTCACACAAAGTCACAAAGCTCACAAAGTTAAGAAACAATAAAAAATTATGTTAAAAAACATTTGATTCTCTTAGTGTTCTTCGTGCCTCTGTGTGAGACAAAGCTTTAGCAGGCTTTTGCTTTTCGCCTTAGCTTGACGCTTATGCTTGCAGACGGGTATCCATTTGTTTTGTTTTAAAAAGTGGATTCCCGTTTTTCCAGGAATGACAAATAAGGGTCTAAAGTTTTAAAATATCAAAATAATGCACCATTATTGCAACTTTTGGTTAGATTTTACGACTTTATATCTTGAATAATGAATGAAGCTCCGATAAAGTGGTGATCACTGAACATCAAGAAATCACTACAAACCACACAACACCCAATTTTAAAACCGGAGGAAACACACATGAAAAAGGTAACATTTAAATTCATACTTAACATCTTCCTGTTTATCACCTTTCTTTTTCTTATGGATGAATGGTCTTTCCTCGGGATCACCTTTCATGAGATTGCCGGGCTTGTGATATGCCTCTTTTATATCCTGCACAAGGCCCTGAACTGGAAATTTATCAAGGAGACAACACTCAGGATGTTTGGAAAATGTACAGCCAGGGGCCGCATCAATTACATCCTTGATCTCCTGATCCTTATTGGTTTCACCCTCATTATCATAAGCGGCATGGGTATAGCAAAGACCATGGATTTTTCATGGCTGGGTTTCACAAAAGAAAACTTCATCATCTGGCGCTTTATGCACACGAGCATCTCCATGATCACCCTTATGTTTGTAGGCATACATGTAGGGCTGCACTGGAACTGGGTGGTTGCACGTTTTAAAAAATCCGGCGCTGATCAGGAGGGTGCATCATGCTAAAAAAGATCATCTATTTCGTAGTTGTTATTGCTATTGTGGTCGGGGCTGTTATTTCATACAAGCAATTGGATTTTGGTAATAAGACAGCCATTTTCTTTAAGATTGCCTTTGGAGACCAGGCCCAGATGATGCAAATGGGGCCAAAGGGTGGGCCTTTTCCAGGAGGGTCGACGCAGGGCGAATTCAAACCGCCTCAAGGATTTGAGGGCAGAAAAAGGGGTGAATTCGGGCCGGGACGGGGCGAATTTGGAAAAAATGGGGGACCTGGTTTTCAGGGGCCACCCGGGGGAAAAGGGATGCGTGGCAAACCGGGGATGGGTAAGACCATATCCTTCGCAAAGGTGATACCCTATTTCTTTATACTGGCCTTTTTCATACTGGCAACGCGTGTTATTGATCTAACTGTTAGAAGGGTAAAGAAATAATCGATTATGCTTTCAGCGATCAGCTGTCAGCTAACTCTTTAGTTTAAAACGTTTTTACTCAAAGCTGAACGCTGAGTGCTGACAGCAGCCATTCAAAAACGACAGTTTTTGGATATACAAGTTAACAAAAATATCGTACCTGAAACATATTACGGGTAAGGGATATAAGATAAAGATCCCTCAGAAAAACATCTATTCATAATTCAAGAGGTAAAATCCTATCTCACACAAAGTCACAAAGCTAAGAATTAAAAAAATTATGTTAAAAAGCATTTGATTTTCTTGGCGTTCTTTGCACCTCTGTGTGAGATATTGCTTTAGCTTTTCGCCTTAGCTTGACGACAATGCCCTTAGGCAGGCACAGGGGCCTGCCCCTACAAAACCTGGTCTTAGACAGGAATATTATCAACCCCTGTAATTATGCCTTCCCCAATGCCTTCAGTACCTTGTCCGGCGTGGCCGGGGGATCGACCCATTTACCTATAGCATTATAGATTGCAGCAATCACAAGATGGGTGTTTGCGAGCGAATGGCTGATACCATTTGAGCCATATGCCGCATTACCTGCCCTTGTTTCAAGCAGCTCCATTGCTACGGGTGCATGATCCAGTATAGTGGGCTTTTTATACTCGAACATATTTGTGCTGAGCTTTACACCGGTCTTGCTGTCATAAATATAATCTTCATACAACTGGCACCCTTCGCTGAAAAACATCACCTGCTCTATCTGGCTTTCAAGGGATGTGCGCCGCATGATCTTGCCGGTATCTGCAACCACGCCAAACCGGATGATCTCCACCTCACCTGTCTCCTCATCTACAGCCACCTCGCACATGGCCACATTCATGGTATCAAGCCTTTTGCCCCTTTCATTCCATAATGCAAGCGGCGGCCTGCCTGAATAGGTTGCAAAGAGGTTTGACCTTACCGCCTGCCCAAATGGTACACCAATACTGGGATTATTTTTTACAACAACCTTTCCATCCATCATATCAAGCTCTTCCGGCTTCATCCCTTTAAAGGGGCTCTCTACTGGCTTTGCCCCGCCCCCCATGATCCCGCCCTGTGGCGGTGGGTTATTGGCCTCTTCAACTGCCTTTTCAAGGATCTGTTTTTTGAGTATGTTTGCGCACTCCTTAAGAGCCCAGCCCGAAGCGGTTGTGCCGTCACTGCCCCCGCCCCACGGCTTATAGGTCTCATGGGAGTCAAGCCTGCCCCTGATATCCTCATAATTAAGCCCCAGCTCCTCAGCCACAACCATCATGTTTGCCTCCATGATATAGTTACCGATTACCGGCCCCTTTGAATCCAGGTGCACAATGCCGTTCCTGAGTTCCAGCTTGCAGTTGAAGATCATGCCGGAATGACGCGGGCACTGCTGATACCTGAAGCTGGCCCCGTGCATCCTGCCGTCCTTGAGTCTCTTTTCCCCTGTATTGTGCCAATTCCAGTTCATCATCTTTTTTGCGGCTGCAACACATGCCTCAAAACTGGGCACAGGGTTGGGGTCGGTCTGTGATTCAGGGCCGTGGAGATTAATTCTTGCAATCTCAACAGGGTCTTTGCCCAGTTTCTCGGCTATAAGATGTATGGCGAGTGTAATGGAATCCCAATTCATGGGGTTATGCTGACCGCTCAGATACATCTTGCCACGGTTGCTGTCCACAGCATCCATGTTCTGTTTAACGTTTAAGCACCTTGTCGTAAAATAGGGGCCATAGTTCTGGTCCATGGTGGTGCCGAAAACGGAACTCCCCTCCACACCCGAATCAGCGATTGAAAAATCATCGATGGCAGTAATAAGCCCGTCTTTCTTGAAGCCTATCTTCATGTGCATGAAACGCTGGTTCAGGTTAAAGTCATACTGGTCATAGCGGCTGTTTACACACCTTACCGGCCTCCCTGCCCTCTTCGCGAGCAGAGGGGTAATAAGCTGAGATTTTCGCAGGCCCCAGTCACAGTATTTACCGCCTATCAGCATGCACTCCTGAAAGACCTTTTCAGTAGGCACCTTGTACATGTTTGCGATTGTGCCGGGATCATTGGGTGAGCCGACACCCTCTACATGAATATTGAGCCCTTCACCGTGATAGGTGTTCTGAAACCACCATGCCACGGAACCGATCGGGTTGGGGATATGCCCTGAAAAGGCCGGTATGTTCATATCATATTCAATAATATGGTCGGCCTCTTTAAACCCTGCCTCCACATCACCTGCGTTCACATTTGAATAGGAGACATTACCCTTTTTGGGCGGGTTACTACCTCCACCCATACCAAATCCGCCTGAGGTGTTCTCCGGCTTTGGGGCAGGTGGCCGGATGACCGGGGCATCAGGCTTTCTGCCATCAAGTATATCCACAACATGAGGGAGTATCTCCCATTTTATATCGAGCTGCCTCAGCGCCTCATCACATATGTCTTCTGACTCAGCGACAACAATCGCTCCAACCTCTGCCCCCTCCTGGTCTGCTCTATTGGTGAGAACAGGTTTGAGAGGCCCCGACATCATTTCACCCTGTTCAAGCAGGTTTTTAATATCCTCATCTTCAAAGGTGAGGATATCTATAACCCCCGGTATTTTTCTGGCCCTCTCAGTATCAATGCC
Organism: Desulfatiglans sp.; assembly: GCA_012513605.1. Lineage (NCBI taxonomy): Bacteria > Pseudomonadati > Thermodesulfobacteriota > Desulfobacteria > Desulfatiglandales > Desulfatiglandaceae > Desulfatiglans > Desulfatiglans sp. The sequence goes on from JAAZBV010000063.1 coordinate 20,498, forward strand.
CTGTATCACGGCATTGGCATATGGGCTTCTTAAAAATTTTGCATGGAGCATATCAGGGGCAGTATAATCAGCCCCATATTTTGCAATACCTGCGGCCATGGCGTATGAGAGCCTGCCCGGAAGGTTTGGCATCCCTACAACCCTGAACTTTTCTCTCTGCCCGTTTACTCCTGCTAAATCAGCCATAATAAATACCTCCTGAAAAATATATTAGATCATGCCTTTGAAATAAACTTTCTGGTTTCTGTATTCACCTTTACCATCTCACCTGCCTCAAGGTATTCCGGTATCTGTATCTCGATCCCGTTTGACAATTTTGCAGTCTTGGTGCGTGCGGATGCGCTTGCGCTCTTCATGCCCGGCACCGTCTCAACCACCTCATAGACAAGGCTTGCCGGTATCTCAATAGCAATCATGTTGCCATCAACCACAAGACCCACTATCCCCTCCATCCCCTCTGAAATCCAGACAAGTTCATCCTCTATTGCCTCACCATCTATTTCATACTGGCCATACTCGACTGTATCCATAAAGACCTGGAGATTACCATCCGGGTATAGATACTGTATTGGCTTTTTTTCAAGGATAACATCATTGAGCATATCATTACCCTTGTAACTCTCTTCATATTTCTGCTTGGTCTTAACGTTAGCGAACCTCACCTTGTAAAGGGTTACTGCCCCCCTTGCTGATGGTGTTTTCACATCAATATTTTTAACCATATAGATCTCATTATTGATCTCAACCACATTTCCCTTTTTTAGATCACATGCCCTGGGCATCGTTATTCTCCTCTGTATTTTTTATTAAGGGTATACATATCACCAGGAGACAAACTTTAAAAGATCAATTATCTTGACGGGTATGAAAAATGGGTAATCATGGATGTTATAAAAATAAAAAAGCAGAGCGGGAGGGGATTTTGCTCTGCATTTTTTATTTTTTCCCTTGATATCGTTATATCCAACTGAGTTGCTCTCCAATTTTAATTTGACCGAGAACCAGCAGAATAGATGCACGAATACCTGAGAAATTTTTTATGTCATTTACATGTTTCTATTATAGCAATATTGATGCCATTCAAATTGTTTACCTTAATATTTAGTGTTTATTTCCGAGAATACCTGTGAATTACCATAATTGAGGGTCTCGTAAAAAGTTGAATTCAGTAAATTAGTGACCTCCCCGAACAGGCGGGTACCCATAAATCCATAAAGGTACATATGGTTAAGGAGTCTTTAGTAGGGTCGGGATTTAACCTGACAAATGCTGCATACTATAGATCAACCATTTTTAAAGACAGGCATTTGACATATTTAAAACCGGTTGTGTCAAAATTGTATCGTTTTTCAGTAAATCCATGACACAATATTTGAACTTGTTTATTACCAGCACAGACAAGATTGCTATTCCTGTTGACAAAATTATCTATTAATGTATTTTCATTGAATAATTATTCAGTCAATTGATAACGAGGTTAAGTTGCCCAGAAACAGGGAACAAAACGAGCAGATGAGGTCACAGCGCACAGAGCAGATACTTGCCGCATCTTTAAGGCTTTTTGCAAAAAGAGGGCTCAGCGCAACAAAGATATCAGATATTGCGGCAGAGACAGGCATGTCACAAGGGCTTATCTATCACTACTACAGCTCAAAGGAGGAGATATACACGGAGATAATAAAGGATGCATTCAGGCGTTTGAATGAGGCGGTTACAATCCTTAAGAATATGAATCTTCCCCCGGAAGAAAAGATCAAAAAGGCATTTGATGGCCTGCTGATCAATCTTGAAAAAAGCGATGACTCGGCCCGGTATCACTATCTTGTTGCGCAGGCATCTGTCTCTGATGCCATACCTGAAGAGGCAAAAAAGACAATAAAGGAGAACAGGGATTATCCCTATCAGGT
>JAAZBV010000064.1 GCA_012513605.1 Desulfatiglans sp.
GACTTTGAGTTCAAGTCTCTTCCAGCAGACAAATCCTTCACCATCACCATAGAGGCAAAGGGCTATAAGACCCAGACCATCAATATCAAAACCGATAAGGATTATAATCTGGGCGAGATAATACTTGCGTCTAACTAAAATGAAATAAAGGAGAAAATAGTATGAAGACAGTAAAGGATACAGCAGGGACACCATATGAGGCGGCAAAGCACTTTGGTGTATTCGGATTGCAGAAATTTGTTGAGGAATCAAAGAGGGTAAAGGTCTTTTATTCCTACTTTCAGCCAAACGGCGGGGCAGAGATGGCAGGCTCCCCCACTGAAAAGATCTATTATGTGGCAAATGGCTCTATAACAGTAAACGGCAAGAATGAGACTCATGTCCTGAACAAGGGAGACCTCATCTTTATAGGGGCAAATGAAGAGCGTGAGATGAAGGTAATTGGCGGTAAACCCGCAGAGGTACTGGTATTTATTATTACTCCTTAATTTAAAACAGGTTTTTTCCCTTGACCTGTAAATTGATATTTTCTATAGTCGGAGACCAAACTTAAGAAAGGAGTATAAAATGTTCAGACTAGACGGAAAAGTTGCAATAATAAACGGTGGTGCAGGGGGCTTAGGAGAAGCATGTGCAGTGGCCTTTGCAGCACAGGGAGCAAAGGTAGTAATAGCCGATGTAAACCTTGAGGGTTCAAAGAAGGTTGCGGAAAAAATAGGTCCTGATGCAATGGGGTTGGCCGTTAATGTTGCCAGTGAAGAATCGGTTGCTGAGGTGGCAAAGGCAGTAGTGGAAAAGTATGGCACAATAGATATCCTGGTAAATGCACACGGTATAAACATCAAGATGCCTGCTGTTGACATCAATATAGACAACTGGGACAAGATGTTCCAGGTAAATGTAAGGGGCGTTATGATCCCATGCAAAGTCATCGGTAAGATCATGATTGAAAAGAAAAAGGGCAAGATAATCAATTTCTCATCAGTAAGAGGCATCAGAGGCACTGATGGCGGTAACATGCCCTATGGCGCCACAAAAGGTGCTGTTGACATGATAACCCGTATGCTGGCAGCCGAATGGGCGCCATATGGAATCAACGTTAATGCAGTTGGCCCATCTGTTGTAATGACCGAGAATTTCAGAAAGGCTGTTGCCCCTGAAAGACTTGAAATTCTCAAATCAAAGACACTGTTCAAGAAATTCCTTGACCCGGAAGATATAGCAGCCGCCTGTGTATACCTTGCTTCAAAGGAGGCTGATAATATAACAGGCCTTATTCACTATGTTGATGGCGGCTTGACCGCAATAGGGTAGTAGAAATATTTTGTCTTAAACCAGGGGTAGTAACCATTATTGATTATTACCCGGAAATTATAGATTAATAAAAATCTAATTACATAATAAAGAGGAGGATTTAATTATGGCATACATGCCGCTGAACAAAAAAAGGATGTACCTTGACAGAAAAAAGATGACGAAGATTTATGACCTCTCACAGCCCTGGGGTGTTGATACACCTCTCTGGCCCTTTCCCGGTCCCCGTCAGGACCTGCTTTTTCCCCGCGGACAGTACCTTGGCCGTTTTCATAAACGTACCATGACCTATACCGGTACACTCCATGCCGGGACACATATGGACGCACCAAATCATGTTCTCCATGAAGAAGAGGTTGACAGGAAACGCAATGGTTATTCATTGAACGAACTGCCCCTTGAATACTGCGTTGGAACCGGTGTTATCCTTGATATGCGCCACATGAAAGACGAGTTTGAGAAGAAATGGAAGACAGGGTTTGAGCCTGATCTGTGGAAGATCATTATGCCTGAGGATGTAGAAAAGGCATGCAAGAAGGATAAGCTTGAGATCAAAGAAAATGACTGGGTAGTAATGAACACAGGTTTTCATCATTACTGGAGAATAAATAATGACAAGTATTATAACTATTACCCGGGCATGGGTCCTGAGGTTGCGGAATATCTGATTCATGAAAAGAAGATTAAGGGCGTTACAGGCACCTGGGGCGCAACAGATTCTCCACTGTGGCATTATCCTCTCAAGGAACAGATGCCCTGGCTCCATACCGCATACTGCAAGGCAACAGGCAGAAATCCTGATGAAGATTTTCCGGATTATGAACCATGCCATCGTATGTTCATGCAGGCAGGGTGTATCACAGTAGAAAACGCTGGCGGCGATGTTGATGAGATCACAGGAAAGCGCATGATTATTGCTGCTTTACCCTTCCGCTGCGAAATGGCAGATGGTGGTTTCGTAAGACTTGTTGCATGGAAAGAGGGATCATTCTAATCCATAGTTTTACATGCCTTTATAATGAAATTAAAACCGAGCCTGTTATAGGCTCGGTTTTGTTTTATAGTGACCTGATATGATAAAAAATACAGAAGGTATTAATTATTTTTTTAAACCCGAATCCATTGTGGTTATCGGGGCCTCCGACGTGGCTGCGACCTTTGGTACAAGATATTTGCAGGCATTGATGGATATAGGCTTTAAAGGCCGGCTCTATGCGGTTAATTATAAGGGTGATGAAACCCTCGGACTAAAGATATACCGCAGTGTAATGGAACTGCCTGGAACACCGGAACTTGCCTGTATATGCGTTTCTGCAAAATATGGACCTGATGTTTTAAGAGAGTGCCATAAAAAGGGTGTAAAGGCAGCTATCATCCTGAGCGCAGGTTTCAGTGAATATGACGAAGAGGGTAAGAGGCTCGAAAGGGAGATTGTTGAGATTGCAAGAGAGGGGATAAGGGTTATGGGGCCAAACTGCTTTGGCACCTATTGCCCTGCCGGCAGGGTAACCGTTGTACCCGGGGGCCATTTCCCTAAAGAGGCAGGGGGAGTTGCACTATTAACCCAGAGCGGTCAGCTGGCAGAGGGTATAACCGCGCCTGCCTTTGGCGAGGGGGTGAGATACTCAAAGGTCGCAAGCTATGGAAACGCATGCAACACAAATGAGGCCGATCTTCTTGAATACCTGATGCGGGATAATGAGACACAAATCTTTTCAGCATATCTTGAAGGGGTAAGGGACGGTCGCAGGTTTTTTAATATTGCAAGGGTAAACAGGGGTAAAAAACCCATTATTATCTGGAAGGTGGGTTTAACAAACATGGGCGCTGCCGCCGCATCTTCACATACAGGCTCCCTTGCCGGCGATTCTATCGTTTGGGACACATTTTTTAAACAGACAGGGGCAATCAGGGTAGAGACCCGCGAGGAGCTTATTGATACATCTATCGGGTTTTCATGTCTTCCTTCAGGGACAGGCACTGGTGTGGCATTTATAAGCGGAGGGGGGGCAGGTACTGTCATAGGCGCTGATGCATGTGAAATGGCAGGGATGCATTTACCCTCATTTACAGCAGGTACAGCAGCAAGGTTGAATGAGCTGCTCCCTTCAGCAGGCACAATTGCAAAAAATCCCCTTGATATAGGCACACCTCATCCGCCCCTTGAGATCTTTACAAAGGTGCTGGAGGCGCTCGCTGAAAGTGACGGGGTTGATGTAATAGTCATAAGAAGGATCTTTTTTGCCATAAAGGCCGCAAGATATTTTGCAGGCGCCCATGCACCCTCTCCTGATCAGGTAGAGGCCATTAAACAGGTGCCGGTAAATATAAAACAAAAATATAATAAGCCTGTTGTCATAATACTCCCTGAAGACCTGACCGGCACAGAGGATATAGAGCTGGAGCAGGAGCGAAGAGAGCTGAGGGATTTCTACTTCAGGCATGGCATACCGGTCTTCAGAAGTGAACAGAGGGCCTTTGTCGCTTTGGGTTACCTTGCAGGATTCAGAAAGGATCAGGGTATTCATATAGATATCCCGGCAAAGATAGATACAGAATCAAAAGGCAGGGCTTTGTTCCTGGATACAATAAAGAATGCAGGCAGCTCTGTGCTTGATGAAATACAGTGCAAAAAAATCCTTAAAGAGTATGGGCTTGAGTCAACTGAACCTGTGCTGTGTAAAACAGAGAAAGATGCAGTTACAGCGGCTGAAAACTTTGGTTATCCGGTTGTGATGAAGATAATCTCTCCTCAAATTACACACAAGAGCGATATTGGTGCTGTAAAACTCAATCTGAAAAATGCAAATGATGTGAAAACCGCATTTAACGATATAATGTCTGTCTCAAGGGAAAAGGCGCCGAATGCAACACTTGAAGGTGTCTCTGTTCAGCGTATGGCAAGGCCCGGTCTTGAGCTTGTTATCGGTATGACAAAGGACCAGCAGTTCGGGCCTATGGTCATGTTTGGTATGGGCGGCACACTTGTTGAGGTGTTAAAGGATATCTCATTCAGGATCACGCCGTTAAGCAGACAGGATGCATCAGAGATGATAAGAGAGACAAAGGTCTATACTTTACTTAAAGGATATCGTGGACAAGCGTCTGTTGATATACCTTATCTCGAAGAGCTGCTTCTTAAGGTATCAGCCATGGTAAAGGAAAACCCTGAGATAAAGGAGATGGATATCAATCCGCTCTTTGCCTATGAAAAGAATGCGGTGGCGGTTGATGCAAGGATTATCCTTGAGGCTGAAACCATATAAAAATATTTTAACTATTCATTTGCAGGATATGAAAAATCATCGTTTTCAAGCTCTATCTCTATCCCGCCCGCAAACCGTGCAATAAGATTGTATATGAGGCAGGCAATGGCAACAAAGATAAAGCCAAGCACTGCATAAATTATTGGCATAATGATCATGAATATACCACCAAAGAGACCGCCAAATAAACCGGGGAAGCTATCTTTCGCAGGGCCTGTAACCATGGTGATTAAGCCTATAGGAATCATAATAATAGCTGAAAAAATAAAATACATTATTGCTGCAAATTTTGCTGTCTGCACTACCCCTATCTTTTTTATTCTTACCATCTGATTCTCCTTGTGATTTATTTTTGGTCGTAATATTTACCATGCAGGTTAAAATTACCACCCTAAGTTACCCTTTCAGGTTAATTTTGCAACTGTTTTTACAAATATCCGTGTGAAGCGCAGAGCACATGCTGGTACATGCCGCCATCACAGGGTATGTTGGCTCCCCTAATCCAGCTGCTGTGGTCACTGCATAAAAATGCTACCAGAGGGGCAATGTCTTTTGGCTTACCAGGCCTGTCCATCACCCTGAAATCCTCTTCAGCCCTTGCACCAAGTGTTTTGATAAAGTCCGGTAGTATAGGTGTATCCACCGGCCCGGGGCTTATGCAGTTCATCCTTATGTCCCTGTCACGCCATGTCCACCTGTTTATCATTGTCCAGACAATAAGTGTCTCCTTCGAAAAAAAGTAGGAGCGGCCAGCTTCATCTGGTATCCCTATCCTGTCACAAAGGCTTTCGACATTAGTAAAATCTCTGTGGCTGAGCAATGCCTTAATCTGGTCTTCGGCCTTGTACCATTCAAAGCCCGCAAGGGAGGCCATGTTAACGATGGAGCTATTGTTATTGAGTTTATCGATCATAAGCTCTGTGAAATGCCTGAGCCCTAAAAAATTAACCTTTATAACCATTGCCCTGTTTCTGGTCGGAGGGAGACCCGCAATGTTACATATGGCATCTATGCCATCAGGGATTTTTTTAACAGCAGCATCTATTGACGCAGGGTCTGATAAATCGGCCTTAACATAATGATCAATGTTTTTCTGAGGCTGATTCAGGTCTACACCAATTACTGTAGCCCCCTGCTTCTTCAGTTCTTTAGCGCTCTCTGCCCCTATACCTGATGCGGCCCCTGTAACAACGATCTTTTTATTTGTGAGATACATAGTGCCTCCTGATGGTTTTATTAAGAGGTTAATTGGATGCTGATATGTGTTTCTACTATTAGCATATAATTGATATTGATAGGAATAAAATAATCCTCACCTTTATATCAGATATTGTTGAAGGAAAAATATCCCCTGACGTGGGGTTTTATACCCGTCTCCACCCAAAATATCCTGTTGAAAACCGGCTACTGTTAATGTACATTTGCGCTTGTTTCTATTCTTTACAGGCTTTTCAGAAGTATCATTGTATTATAAAAATCAGGTTTTACCGGGTATGTTTATTAGAGCAGGAAGATAAGCAGAAACTATATTTACATATGTCGGAAGGAGAAATAGTCATGGATGAAAATACTGTATATGAAGATAAATATTTTAAAGTGATAAATCCAATTCCGGCCCTTCATTGCAGAGATGATGGGGGACATTTAATACTTATTAAAAAAGAGAGTCCATGATCGTTCAGATATGACCTGGCAGGAGGCCATTGATTTTATGAGGATATCTATGGCTGTTGGAAAAGCTATGTATGAAATATTGGATATTGAAAGAATGAATTACGCGGATTTGGGGAATTGGGGGCTTGATGATCCTGAAGGAGCAAAAATGCACCTTCATTTTTTTGGAAGAGCAAGAACTCAAATGCACCTGATGCGAGGGCAATGCATGGTCTTTTTCCCAAAAGATCATCCAATTTATAAAGGCCATCTTAAGCACTTTAATCTTCAGGAGATCATGAATCTTCGTAATAAAATAGATAGTATCCTTAAAGGTGAGAAATATATAAAAATGGCTGAATTAGCAGGGATAGAGATGTCGGGCTCTTAACCCGTCATCTTTGAAGTATATTGCTGAAAGTGGAAATGATGTTGTTAAAATATAGCTATGGTATTTATTAGAATATTGATTGGAATATTGTTGTGTTGCTTCGCTTAACACATCCTGCGCACTTTTAGAAAAAGGACAGTAAAATGAATGAAACTAAGCATCGTGTTTGCCCTGTCGGCGATGCATGGTCACTCGACAACAAAATTCGCAGGCTGTATCAAAATCCAGTTAAAATATTGGAACCATATCTTCAAGAAGGGATGACCGTGCTTGATGTCGGCTGTGGCCCTGGGTTTTTTACCATTGATATGGCAGGGATGGTTGGTGAAGCAGGAAAAGTTATTGCTGTTGACCTGCAGGAAGGGATGCTTCAAAAATTAAGATCCAAAATAAAAGCAACCGAGCTTGAAAGCCGAATAGAGCTTCACCAGTGTGATCAAAATAAAATCGGTATATCTGAGCAAGTGGACTTCATTTTGCTTTTCTATATGGTTCACGAAGTGCCTGAAAAGGCATCATTTTTTACCGAACTGTTTTCACTTTTAAAATCAAACAGACAAGCCCTGATCGTTGAACCGCCGTTTCATGTATCAGGGGCAGCATTTCGAAAAACGCTGCAAACAGCAGAGGCAGTTGGCTTCAAAACAGTAGAGGGGCCAAAAATGTTATTTCATAACACAGCGATATTAATAAAGGGTTAACATTTGGATCCGGCAACTCTTCGGATGTTATTTTTTGGTTTGAATTCATGGAGAAAACAAGTTTTGATATAACAGGAAAACACGATGAGGACTGATACATCACAATTAATTAATATGGCTGAATTGCTGGTGGAGCAATCTCCTGATGGTATCGTGTTCGCAGATAAAAAAGGCATAATTCGTGTCTGGAATAGGGCAGCGGAGAGGATTTTCGGGTTTAGAGCTGAGGAGGCCATTGGCGTTAATTTAGATATCATCATTCCAGAACGTTTCAGGGATGCCCATTGGCGCGGGTTTGAACGTGCCATTAACGAGCGAGCTACAAAGTATGCCGGGAAAAGTATGCCCACAAGGGCAGTTCGTTCGGATGGCACTTTAGTTTATGTCGAGCTTAGCTTCTCCATTATACTTGATGCAAATGGTGATGTCCTTGGGGCACTCGCACATGCACGGGACATTACTGAACGATTCGAGAAGGAACGTGCTGATCGAAAACGTCTCCAGGAACTTGAGAAGATATTGGATTCCAAGACCTGACGAGAATCAATACATCATGTGACATATCCCTGCTGAAAATCCTGCGCTTCCCATAAAGTGCATCATCTCCATACCTCTTTTAAGCCTTCCATTATCCAGCGCCCAGCACATTGCCACAGGTATAGATGCAGACACAGTGTTCCCGAACATGGGGTAGAGGTTAACCATTTTATCTTTGAAGCGTGAGTGTCTTGCAAGGTCATCAATAATAGATTTAGAGGCTGAATGGGCAAAGGCAATATCGCAGCCCCTGTTTTTAAGCTCTGGTGAACTAAAGTAAAGTTCAGGTATCATTCTGCCGGCCGCCTCAAACAGCTCTGTGCTGTATGCAAAAAAGATGAGCGGATCAAGCTTTGGGCATGTCTCGTTGTTACTGTAGGATGCTATATGGGGCAGGGGGATCTTGCACAGCCCGTGCAGGTTTGCCTCTGTCTTAAACTCAAAGTGAGGGGCAATATCACCACCTCCGGACACTATGGTTGCAGTGGCGGCCTCTCCGATGGTGAGTTGTGCAAAGCGATATGTAACCTCGTCCACCGCCTTTATGGGGCCGTGATATTCATAATTGAACTCTGCATTCAGGATCATTATGTTTTTATAAACCCCATTCTTTAAAAAGTTGTGGCTTATGTGGAGCGCCCTCATCCAGCTCAAACATGCATCCAGTATGTCAAACCCTGTGGCCTTTGTCATGCCTAGCCTGTGCAAAAAATAGGTGGCCATGCAGGGCTCCACCCATCCCCGGCCAACTCCCACATAGAGCAGGAGGTCTATATCAGCGGCCTTTATTTGCGCACGTTCAAGCGCCTGCCTTGCAGCCTTTTCCGCATGTTCATAGGCGGTTTCCCCATCTTTTCTTCTGCGACGCACCTCTGTGCCGGAGATGCGGAAAAGGGCCTTAACCCTGTTTATTATCTTCACCCCCTCACCATCCTGCCAGAAGGGTTCACTGATCTTTATCAATTCATTCAATATCTCATCATTGGTAACAACACGCTCAGGCATGCTGCAACCTATTCCCAGTATCTTCATGTAAAATCACCAATCCTTTTTAAAATCTTGTTCTGTCAGGCCAGGGTTTATTTTAATGTTACTAAATTTGTACTCCTCAAGAAATTCATCTTTCCACCCATAGCAGGTAAGACCAATGGGCAGCCACCTTTTTCTATCTATGGTCAGACGGCCCGAATGGGCGTAATAACCCTTTCCAGGTGGGAACCTCATCATGAGAACCAGCGTGTCAGGGCCATCGGAGGTAACCACCGGTGGGTTGCATTCAGGATCAGTAAGGCTTTTCAAATAATTTTCTTTAACCTTATCAAAAATGGTTATAAAATCGGCCTCTGTGATGGGGTGCCTGTTTTCCTTAAGGGCCTCTTTCCCATTGGGGTCTATTGCAACAGGTAAAAGAGCCATCAGACCGCCTAAATTTATTAAAACCCTGTTATTGTTTTGACCCTCAACATAGATGGCTCTCCTCCCCTTTTTTGGGCCATCCTGCCATTTCATATAGAAATGGCCGGGCCTTTTTACCTTAAGCTCTATATTGTCCTCTTTGATAATCCTGCTGCCAATAAGCTCATGTTTACTGAATATGCAGGAATAATCGGTTATAGAGGATAAGCTTTCTCTGACTCGCTCCAGAATAACATCAGGGTTATTGATATCCTGTGCAAGGGCCTGCTGTCCGCAAAGCAGGGCAGGAAAAAATAAAATAACCTGTAGGTAATGTCTGATATTTTTATACAGCATAATTCAGTTAAAGCCGTCAAAGTATAATTAATCCCTGTACATTATGGAGAACCCTTCCCCTGCATACTATTCTTAAGGTACAGAAAAGAATGGATTGTATAACAGCTTAAAGATTAAGCAAGTGCTAAACAATAAAATAGCCCAATTTTAAGGTGGCATGTGATTAACGGTTTAACACACTTGTGTTTAATTCCAGGTAATTGCATAATGCACAGGAATGATATAAAAATAGGCCTAACAATTTTGCATCACTAAACAGGGAGGGCTCATTAACATGAAAAGAAAATATGAACATCTCATTAAACCATTGAGTGCAGGCAGGATAGAAATGGAATCCATTAAGACTACAGGCACCACTGAAACCGCTGCATTTAACGGGCCCGGAAACGCAGACAAGATAGTGTGGCTGAATGGACGGGATCACCTTGGGGGGCTTGAACTTAATTTCTCATGGGGTTTTTACTCTGGCCTTGGTGACTGGCATACAGGCCAGGACCCCCATGTTCACCCCTATGCGGAGTGCCTGGTGTTTGTGGGCCTTGATTCTGCCAAGATGAACTACCTGGGCGCTGAGATCGAGGTCTATCTTGGAAAGGAGCAGGAGGTCTACACCTTTGATGAGCCCACTGTTGTTGTTATCCCTGCGGGCATGCCCCATTGTCCTTTAATTACAAAGAGGATGTTCAGCCCTAAAGGTTATGGCTTTTTCCTCCTCTGTCTCGGTGCAACCCCTACCACCACATGGATGGGTGAAGGGATATCTGAAGAGACCTTAAAACAGATGGCAGAGATGGCGGAAAAACAGGGCATTAAGCTCCCCATGAAATCGACTGTATCAAAGAAGAGGGTAGCAAAAAATCCAACCCCCCCTACAGGTAAATATGCCCACCTTTTAAGGCCGATAAGATCAGGCGTTTTTATGGAAAGGGGAAGCATTGCCAAAGAATTATCACAGACATGCGCAGCCCATTATGATGAAATGAAAAAAAGGGGTGAGATACCAGGGCCTGGGTATGCTGATCATCTTTCATGGATGTTTGGCAGTGACCTTGATAATCTTAATATGAATTTCAACTGGGGGTATTTCAGCCAGCCGGGTGTATGGCACAGGGGCATGGGAGCGGTTTTAAGCGCCTCTCCCGAGGTTACTCTCTTTGCAGGGCTTGACCCGAAAGATATAGATTATCTGGGCGCTAGTATAGAGGTGGAGATCGGCGAAGAAAAAGAGAGGTATATCATAGAAAGACCTTCTGCCCTTATAAGACCCACAGGTGTACCATTTTACCCGGTTGTGACCAGGTGGGTTGACAGGCCATTTGCCGCATATACTGTGGGGCTCGTCGGCAAGCCTGAAATAAAGTTTAATCCTGGAGGGAAATAGATATGAAAAATAAAAAATATGCACACCTTGTTAAACCATTAAGTATTGCCGCAATGCCAGGGTCAGAGAGGGCATTCAGAAATACCGGCAACGCGGATATAAACCTGTGGCTGAACGGTCGTGACTACCTTGAGGGGCTTGAACTCAATTTTTCATGGGGTTTTTATACTGGCCTTGGTGACTGGCATCCTGGCATGGACCCCCATGTGCATCCATATCCTGAGGCACTGGTCTTTGTCGGGCTTGACCCTGATAATATCGAATACCTTGGGGCTGAGATGCAGTACTGCCTCGGTAAGGAGCTTGAGGTGCATACCTTTGATAAACCCTCTGTTATAGTAGCAAAGGGCGGGGTGCTCCATTGCCCATCTGTTACAAAGGAGGTATTAAACCCGATAGGATACAGTTTTTTTATCCTTTCACTCGGTGCAGAACCCCGTACCACCTGGATGGGTGACGGGATAAGCGAAGAGCAGATAGCAAGGATGAAGGAGATTGCAAGTAGCAGCAAGCCCTTCATGGTCTCCACCTTTTCAAAAAAGAGATATCATGTATCACCTGAGACCATGACATATGGTGATAGACATGCACATCTGATAAAGCCGTTAAAATTATTACCACCTTCAACAGCAGAAAAGGATACGATGATCCCCGGGCCGGGAAACTCTGAAAAGACTTTCTGGATGACCGGCAGTGATCTTGAGGGCATTGATCTTAATTTTACATGGGGATTTCATAAACGGCCAGGGTTATGGCACAGGGGGCCGGGTAAATCCGATGGCGCCCATTATCATCCCCATGATGAGGTGCTGGTTTTTGTGGGTACAGACCCTGCGGATATCAATTACCTTGGTGCTGAGATCTCCATAGATTTGGGCGAAGAGCATGAAAGGCATATGATTGACAAACCTACTGCGGTGATAATACCCAAAGGTGTTGTGCATAACCCCATAATCACCAGGTATGTGGAGAGGCCATTTGCATTTTTCATGATCAGCCTTGCCCGTGATTATGCAGTGACATATGTATGATGTTGGACCCTGAAAATAACAGGGTCGAGATAACTGTTTAATGTTTCTAAGGTTTTATGGATTCAAGCAATCAGCCATCTGCGTTGAGCTTCCTGTCCCGCCATAGCCTTGTGCGACGGCGGATCAGCAAAAGGCATTCAAAACATAGAGTTAGCTGACAGCTGATCGCTGACTGCTGAAAGCCTTATTGATTTTTAATTAGAGCTTTAAATATTATAATTCTTTTGTTGCCAAATTATTAATTATACTGTAGAAAATTAGCCTGTTATACTTGCTTTGTTTTACACGCCATACAGTAACAATGTTTTTGTTTTTTTGATTTATCCGGCTTATTTATTTGGGAAAGGTTTTAATATGCCATCAGCAAATTTGGATCTTATTCGCGCCATTAATCAGTTCAATATCCTGAACAGTATTCGTGCCAGAAAGGCGGTCTCACGTTCTGAGATAGCCGACATGACAGGCCAGAGCCGGGCATCTGTCACCACTATTACCGCCCAGATGATTGATAAAGGTCTTATATTTGAAAAGAATGTCGAGGTGACCGGTGAGCGCGGCAGAAACCGCGTCCTCCTGGCCCTTAACCCTGATGCGGCATTTGTCGTAGGTGTAAAGCTTGCAGCAACAAAGGCAAGCTCTGCTGTTTGCGATATGCAGGGCGAAACCAGGAGCACGGTAGTAAAAAATGATAACTTTATGGGAAAGGGCGTTGATTTTATAGCCCAATATATTGATGAGCTTATAATTGCCGCTGTAGATGAAGCAGGTCTCAAGCTGGATAATATTTCAGGGATCGGCATCGGCGTTCCGGGTGTTGTTGATTTCCAAACAGGCACCTGTCACTGGAGCCCTATTTACGATGCGGGCAGTGTGCCCCTGCGCGACCGTATTCAAAACAGGTTTAATATCAAGACCTATATAGAAAATGACGCAAATACCCTTACCCTGGCGCACCAGTGGTTTGGCGAGGGCAGGGGAGTGGATAATTTTATTGTTATTTCAATCGAGTATGGCGTTGGAATGGGGATAATAACCAATGGCCAGCTGTATCGCGGCGTAAGGGGGTTTGCCGGTGAGATGGGGCATGTCCCGGTTACCCCTGACGGCGAACTCTGTATATGCGGGAAAAGGGGTTGTCTTGCAACGGTTGTTGGAGGCATGGCATTAGTCAATAAGGCAAAATGTCTCAGTGAAAATGGCCTATGGGTCAGGCAATCCTGTAGTGATATAGAGTTTGAAGAGGTTATTAATGCTGCAAAACAGGGAGAAAAGTCACTTATCGAGATATTTCAGGCCGCAGGACACTGCCTTGGCGTTGGATTATCAGTATTGATAAATATCTTTAACCCTGAAAAGATTATCATCTCAGGCCAGGGTGTTGATGCGGGGGAGATCATGTTTGCCCCCATGAGAGAGGCCGTAAATAAACATACATTCAGTGATCTGCTGTCACTTACAAAAATAGTCATCCCTGAATGGCAGCATTCTGACTGGGCAAAGGGGGCTGCAAGCCTTGTGCTTCAGGAATTATATAAATCACCCTTTAATACAATACGCCCCCTGATTTAAAAGATCTCAATTAATTTTTAACCTCTGCGGTACTCAAACCCGCACAGGTTATGGTTTTTTAAAACCGTCTGTTGTCAAAGCATGACAATTTCAGTGTCAAAATGTTGCCAGCTTTATTTATTATATTACCTGATTGCTGTAATATCCTGATATGACAGTTAATATTTAAGCCAGCCTAATGGTATATTTCTTGCTTGAAAAGTAACAGGTTGTTTTTTTAAGCATTTTTGCAGGTTTAATATTAAACAGCTATAGAAAACGGATGGTACTATGTCTGAACAGAAAAATCCGGAATTAGTAAAAGACGCCCAGTATGAAAGCATTTATGACATCAGTAACAGGCTTGCAGATACCCTTCTTATCTGTATCTCCATTTTTGGCGCACCCATAGTATTGGTTTCACTCCTGCGTTATTTCAAGGTTGGAGGGGTGTTCATCCTTTCCCTGCATATTTTTGTATACATTTTCTGTCTCCTTTTTATGGTCAACCGGAAAAGGATCCCGGTTAAATCAAAGTGCCTGTTCATAATTGTGTGCACCTTCATAATGGGTATAACCTCTCTTTTCAAATGGGGGATTTTCGGTACAGGGGTGGTATATTTTATATTCATGAGCATCCTGACGACTGTTTTTTTTGGGGCCAGGCCGGGCATCATTATAACTATCATTAATCTTGCAGTATTGATTGTAACCGCCATGCTTTTTGACTCAGGTTTTCTGTCCTATAATTTTGATGTAAACAAATATACCACTGAAACACTTACCTGGATGCCCGTATCATTTGTCTACGGGCTGTTTACCCTCGCCATTATCGGCGGTATTGGCCGGTTTTTATACTCCATGTCCATAAATATTGAAAAGTTATCCAACAAAACATCTGACCTTAGTGTGACAAAGGAGAAGATGATTCAGGAGATAGATAATTGCAGGGAGACCGAGATTGCACTCAGGGAGAGCGAGGAGAGATTCAGGACTGTGCTTGAAAACCTGCCATGCAGTGTATCTGTTCATGACCTTGAGGGAAGACATCTTCTTATGAATGAAGAGACATGCAGGGTTAAGGGATTTACAAGAGAAGAGCTTATGAAGCTTACGGTCATGGAGACAGCCGGCCCCTCTTTAGGCAAGAATTTTGATGTTGTCAAAATGTGGGAACAAATAGAACTGGGGAAATCAATAACCTTTGAGGCCCTGACACAGCGGAAAGACGGGTCATTATACGACAGTGAAGTGCATCTATCCAAGATAATGCTGGATGGCAGGCCGGTCATACTCTCACTGGTATTTGATATAACCGAACGAAAAAAGATAGAGGCGAGTCTTGCAAGAAGGTCAGCGCTGGAACGTCTTGTAAGCGAGATATCATCAGGCGCAGTGGGGATCAGCCATAAGGATGTGGATAATTATATAAATGAGGCAATTGCCTCCATAGGCAGGAAAACAGGGGTTGATCATGCATACTTTTCGCTCTTTAACACCAGGAAGGAGGTGTTGGAATTAATAAGTGAATGGTCTCTAGATAATATACCCATCCCCGGTTTTGAAAAGGAGATGAAGGTCGAAGAGGAGCTGACCTGGTTTACCCGGACAATACGATCGCAGAATGTTGTTCATATACCTGATATGGATGCCCTGCCTTATGAGGCGCAGAAGGAAAAGATATACTTCAAAAGCAGGGGCATAAAATCATTGCTCATCCTTGTCATACGCCAGGGTGAAAACATGATAGGCTTTCTTGGCTTTGACAGCATGAACAAAAAGAGGGCATGGTCAGACGAAGAAATGGTTATATTAAGGATCATTGGCGAGACCTTTACCAGTGTCCTTTATCGCAAACAGGCAGAAAAAGAGGAGGAAAGATTCAAGGCGCAGCTTTCCAATGCTGTAGATATCGCCCACCTGGGGCCATGGGAACTGGATATAGAAAAACAGGTATATACCTTCAATGACCATTTTTACAGGATATACCATACCACCGCAGAGGAGATGGGCGGGTACAAAATGACCTTTGATGAATTCAAACGACGATTTGTTCATCCTGATGATTATTACATCCTTGATGATATACAAAAGGCCTCCCAGAATTCAGGGGCTCTCCAGACCAGCAGGTTTGAGCACAGGATGCTATATGCTGATGGAAAAACAGGTCATATAATAGTGCAGATATCCCAGATAAAAAATGACAGGGGTGTACCAATTATCTCCTACGGTGTAAACCAGGACATAACCGAATGGAAACTTGCACAGGAAAAGCTGCGGGAAAGTGAAGAAAAGCTTGCCAGATCCAGAAAGATGGAGTCACTGGGGCTTCTAGCAGGGGGTGTGGCCCATGACCTCAATAATGTTTTGTCAGGCATTGTAAGTTATCCTGAACTTCTTCTGCTGGATATACCCCATGAGAGCAAACTCAGAAAACCTATTGAAACCATTCAGGAGTCAGGTTACAAGGCCGTTGCCATTGTGCAGGACCTGCTAACCATAGCAAGGGGGGCTGCTACGGTTAAGGAACCCCTGAACCTGAACAGGATAGTCAGGGAATACATGAGTTCACCTGAATTTAATAACCTGAAAAATTATAATCCCGGGGTAAAATACAACATAGAGCTGGATGCAGGGCTCTTTAATTTCAATGGCTCCATGATCCACATCAAGAAGGTTGTAATGAACCTGGTTGCAAATGCCTCAGAGGCAATAGAAAATGAAGGCACTGTCACCATATCCACATGCAACAGGTATATAGACAGGCCTTTAAAAAGGTATGAAGATGTTAACACAGGGGAATATGTAGTCCTCTCTGTGACGGATGACGGCCCTGGCATATCACCTGAAAACCTTGACAGGATATTTGAACCCTTCTTTACAAAAAAGGTGATGGGCATAAGCGTGACAGGGCTTGGTCTCACGGTTGTATGGAACACAGTCCAGGATCACAGCGGCTATGTCGATGTGAAAAGCAGTAAATCTGGCACACTGTTTGAATTGTATTTTCCCATAACAAGGGATGAGCTGGCGGGTAAAGCATCCGTAGCCTCATTAGATGATCTGAAAGGAAAAGGTGAACTGGTACTGGTAGTTGATGATGTTGCAAGCCAGAGAGAGATATCATGCCGTATGCTTGAATCCCTTGGATACAGGCATGTCGCATTCTCAGATGGTGAAAAGGCAATAGAATACCTGAAGGAGAACAGGGTTGATCTGATTCTTTTAGATATGATCATGTCTCCCGGCATAAGCGGGAGGGAGACCTATGAGCGCATATCAGAGTTCAGGCCCGGACAAAAGGCCCTTATAGTAAGCGGTTATTCTGAAACCGAGGATGTTGTTGCCATACAGAAGCTTGGCGCTGGAGCATATATCAAAAAGCCTTTGTCACTTGAGACACTTGGACGGGGCATTAAAAAAGAACTGGCCAAATAGATGCTCCTGTTTTATCCTGCCTTTTGTAACAGATATCCATAAAAGCAGGCAGTATTTAATGACCGATTTTACAATTATTGAGTGGGCTGTAATAATCATATGTGCCCTTCTGATCGGGTTTACAAAGGCTGGGATACCCGGCATTGGCATCCTGATCCCCATTCTTGCCGCATCCATCATGCCTGCAAAGGAATCCACCGGTTTCATACTTCCTATGCTGACCATGGCAGATATCTTCGCCATAATCTACTGGCGGAGGCATGTGGTTTGGAAACAGCTCTTAAGGCTTTTACCCTGGGCATTAACTGGTATTGCAGCAGGCTATTTGGCCATGCGTCACATCACAAATGATCAGCTAAGGACATTCATCGGCCTCCTTGTCCTGATCCTTTTGCTTTTATCATGGATCAAGGATAAAAGACTCCCGGATGATTACATCCCTTCCCACTGGCTTTTTGCCGCTGTGATGGGCGCCCTTGCAGGGGCAACGAGCATGATGGCAAATGCCGCAGGGCCTGTTATGGTGATATATCTCGCCTCCATGAGGCTTCCCAAGGCCAACTTTATCGGCACAAGCGCATGGTTTTTCTTTATTGTTAACCTGTTAAAGTTTCCCTTCAGCCACAGGCTTGATCTTGTAACTCTTCAATCTATTCAGGTTAACCTGATGTTGCTGCCCTGCTTAATAGCCGGAGGGGTTGCAGGGATCATGCTGGTAAAAAGGATTCCACAGGGGGCATTTAACATTATTGTGAAGATACTGGCGGGTGTTGCGGCCCTTATGCTGATCTTGAGATAGCTCCCAATGCCTTATCAGGATTGACACCTCAAGCCAATTCTGACACAATCCCGCTTTTTCATAAGGAGTTATAATAATGACAGACTATGATGTAATCCTGTTTCATCCCCCTGCGACATATGATTTCAGACATACCCCTATGTTCCCCGGCGCATTCGGAAGAAGCGTGGAGGGGCTTCAGTTTACAAAGGTCCCGATCGGGATGTTAAGTATTGCTGATTACGTTGATAGAAACGGCTACAGGGTAATCTTGGATAACCTGGGCGACCGCATGACAAGCGATCCGGAGTTTGATGTTGAAAAACATATTAAGGGATCTTCTGCTTTGGTTTATGCAATAGGCCTTCATTTTCAGCAGCATTCTCAGGGGGGTATTGAGATCGCAAAGCTCTGCAAGAGGCATCACCCGGATTCCCTGGTGATTGTCGGAGGGCTCACAGCCACCTGTTTTCATAAAGAGATAATAGAAAAATATGATTTTATAGATGGCGTGTTAAGGGCAGAGGCGGAAAGGCCCATGCTTAAGCTATTGCAGCTCTATACAAAGAAAGGAAAGCTTGGTAATATACCCAATCTTACATACAGATCAGATGAGGGTGAAGCGATAGTGAACCCTATGATGGAGGCCAGCACTGATCTTGATGATTTTGAATATACCAGGTTTGACCTGATTGAACCCAAAACCTCCATATTCCCGGAAGATGCTGATGCGCGCTACAGCCTTGAGGTGTGCAGGGGCTGTACCTACAACTGCACCATATGCGGGGGCTCAGCCTATTCATATAAAAAATACCTCGGCATGAAAAGGCCTGCCTTTCGCAGTCCTTCAAAAATTGTGCATGACATAAAAACATTAAATGAATATGGTATCAGCTTCATCGGCCTGTTTCAGGATGCACGAATGGCAGGCAAAGGTTACTGGCAGGAGCTTTTTGATCTTCTGGTAAAGGAAAAGCCATATATTGAGAGGCTCTCGCTGGATATTCTGGCGCCAGTTGATGAAAGCTTTGTAAAGGAGGCCAGAAAGGTAACAGGGAACCTGATACTGCATCTATGCCCTGATACCGGTTCAGATGAGGTGCGAAGGCTTCTTGGCAGAAAATATACCAATGAGGATCTCCTTAAAACAATAAAGCTCTGTCACAGCTATCATATCCCTGTCACCAATTTTTTTTCGGTCGGGCTTGCAGGTGAGACTGAAAAACATATGAAAGAGACATGGGAGCTGTGGAAAAGGCTTGATGAGATGGATCATGAGGCAATGAAAAACGGCTACTTCGGGGGCTTGGGTTCATCTGTGCCGATCGGAGGCCAGATACTTGGCCCCATTGTGCTGGACCCTGGTTCAAGGGCATTTGATAACCCAAAGAAATATGGTTACAAGCTGTTATATAAAAACCTTGAGGAGTATATCTCATGGCTTTCCAAACCCTCCTGGCATCAGTGGCTCAATTATGAAACCACTACAGCAGGTAAGTATGAGATTGTGGAGATGATCCACAGGTCTATTGAGTTTACTGTAGACCAGAGAGAACGGTACGGGATCTACACCAATGGAGAGGCATACTATGAAAAATGCATGGTGGAGGCAGACCGTGCCATAGTTAAAAAGATTGATGAGATCATGAAGATCAAAAACCCTGATGAAAGGATGAGGAATGTGATCACCCTGAGGTTAACCATGGATGAGATGGAAAAAAGAAGGATGTTTTTCCCGGAGTAGATAAAATCTTCATTAAGCGCCTTATTTTTGTAGAGACGGGTTTTAAACCTGTCTCTGCGTATGCTGCTACAATATGACGGGGTGATTTTACATTGACATAAAACTCCAGACTTCTTATAGTTCATGCAATAAAAAGGGGACTCTTATCAGGCAAAGGTTTCATAAAATCAATTTGAAAACAAATCTTTTTGCGACATTACCTTGGAAAAAATTCATATCCTTTTCAGGATGCAACCGGATTCTGAATAATATTATATCATTTCTAATCCTGATTATTGTCTGGGAAATAACAGCATTGATTATCAGGCATTTGAAGGGCGCGGTTTTCCCTGGCCCTCTTGATGTATTCTTAAAATTGATTACTCTTTTTCATGGCGGGAAAATCTACAAATTTTCAATATTCTCCCATATTGCCGCAAGTCTTCTTCGATGGGCTGCCGGTTATTCGTTTGCAGTGGTTACCGGCATTTTGACAGGCGTATTTTTCGGCCTGTCGGCCCCGGCTTTTCGCCTGTGTATGCCGGTCATTTATGTGCTGCAGATTATCCCCGGTCTTGCATGGATACCGGTCGCGCTGCTATTATTCGGCTTAGACGACACATCCACTATATTTATGATTTATATGATGGGTTTTACCCCTGTTGTTATAAACACAGCCGGAGGGATTCGGTCTGTTCCGGCGCTTTATGTCAATGCTGCAAAAATTATGGGAGCCGGATGGAGAACTATTTTTTTCAGAGTGCTGATCCCTTCTGCCTCGCTTTCCATAATAAACGGTCTGCGCATAGGTCTTGCAGGCGCGTGGAGAGTTCTGATAGCCGCTGAAATGATAGCAGGAGCTGGTGTCGGCCTGGGTTTTGTAATAATCCAGTCAAGATGGTCCTTGGATTTCGAAGCCGCTTTTGCATCTGTGGTAATAATAGCCATAATCGGGCTGCTTATTGAAAACTATATTTTCAGTGTTATTGAGACGAATATCTCTCAGAAACTCGGAATAAAAACCAGAAATGAAAACCGCGCTTGAAGTTAACAACATAACGAAGATATTCAATGGATCGCTTGACGGGCAAACGATCGTGGCTCTAAAAAATATCAATTTCAAGGTTTATGTAAACGAGTTCGTAACCATTGTGGGACCTAGCGGATGCGGGAAAACGACGCTGTTGAATATCATCGCTGGCTTGATCAAGCCTGAATCCGGGAGCATATCCATTAATAATAACACTGTTAAAGGCACATGCACATGCAGGGCACTGGTCTTCCAGGAATGCGCTCTGTTTCCATGGAAAACCGCGCTGGAAAATATCGAATTCGGGCTCGAGATAAAGGGATTACAAAAGGATGAACGTAAAAAAATCGCTGAACAAAAACTTAAACTGGTAGGGCTGGAAGGATTCGGGAATTGTTATCCGCGCCAGTTGTCCGGAGGCATGAAGCAAAAGGCTCAGGTGGCAAGAGCTCTTGCCTTGAACCCGGACATACTGCTGCTGGACGAGCCGTTTGGATCATTGGACGAGATTACAAGGCTGCGCCTTGACTCTGAATTACTTGAGATTTGGGAAAAGGAAAAAAAGACAGTCCTGCTGGTCACCCATTCTCTCGAAGAAGCGCTGTTATTATCCGACAGGATCATCATGTTCAGCGCCCATCCAGGCGAAATCCGGTATGAAAACAGGATAACCGAACTGCGCCCCAGAGACCTGTTCACTCCGGAAATAATCAGTCTGAGAAAAAAATTAAGGGAGCAATTGATGTCCTGTTATCAGTAAAAAAAGGAGATTTAAAGAGTGAATGAGGTAAAAATCTGGCTGATATTAATTATAATATTAAGTTTGTGTTTTTCCTGTTCTAAAAAACAAAATGATCAGGAATCCTTGCGTCTTGTTTACCCTGAGAAGGTCAATTACGAAGCTTTCATAATTGCAAAGGAATTGAATTTTTATGAAGAGGTCGGCCTTAAGGTAAAAATAAGCCCTGTTATCGGAGGAATAAATGCCGCTGAAGCCATGATGGCCGGAGCTGCAGACTCTGCTGCAATGGGTGACGCTCCGGCAGTTATACTGGTATCGAAGAATGCTCCGGTAAAAATTGTTGTGCGCTACGGAGAAGGTACAGGCATACACAGGCTCGTAAGCAGGAAAGAGATCAGACAGCCTGCTGAACTGAAAGGAAAACGCATAGGACTCCAGTCCGGCTCAAGCACTTACGGCGGATTTTTATTATGGGCTGACAGGAACGGCCTGGATCTCAACAGCATGAATATCATTCCAATGGATCCTCTGAACATGCCAGAAGCTATGCGGACAAACCAGCTTGACGCAATCGCAGGCAGCGAGCCATGGCCTTCAAATGTTGAAAAATTATGCGGAGAAAATGTCCATGAACTGGCAAATTTTAGAAATCTGGGCAACACCTTCCCGCATGTCCTTATCATGAGCGACAGGTTTCTCTCAAAACAGCCTGATGCAGCGCTGAAGCTAATCAGGGCAATTTCATTGGCTACAGATTATCTGAATGAAAATCCTGAAGAGGCCGCGAAGATCACCTCTAAATATACAGGATTAACTATTGACAATCAGCAGAAATGCACTTCTCTCGTAAACTGGAAAACCGGATGGGATGAACGCGACCTGAGGAGCCTGGAAATAACCGCGCGTTACTTGAAGCAATTTGACAAGATAAAAGAGATACCGGAATTTGGTGATTTTATAAAAACTGATTTTTAATAATGTATTTATCCTCTCCCGTGTTCTCCGTCTTGAAAAAATAAAAGTGGTTTACACCAACGGTGAGACCTACTATGATACAAAAACAGAAACAAAAACCCCGCCAGATGACGGGGTTTTTGTTTAAATGTTATACAAGCGGACCACCCTGCGGTGCCACATCATTCGGGTCAAATGCACGTGTAAGCGCTATCCACCACTTGTCATAGTGACACATCTTCGCCTTGATATCGTCGCTTACCTCACCCATCATCAGGGCAAAGTAGCTCTCATCAAAGGCCCTGCGGCCCTGTTCCTTCGACCATTTTTCAACAGCCGCCTTGGCCTTTTCATTGGCCGGATCAAATTTACAGAATATCTCTGTTTTACCTACATGACCCTGCTCAACACCCCAGCCAAAGAATGCCCCGCCGTCATCAACTATGTGGCCTGCCTTAATGAGGGGCAGTTTGGCCTCTCCGGCCCCAATAGCCCACTTGATGGTCAGGTCTCTCTGACTCATGATCGGGATTGAACTGAATGCCCCGCCAGCGCGGAATGTCTCCCTGATGGAGGCCGTGACCCTTGTACACTGGGCAATCAGGATACCCTCTGTTTCAGGGTCTTCAAGTGACTTCATGGATTCACCCTCAGCCTCCTTAACAATTTGCTCAAGCACCTTTTTCTTGAAAGCAAAGTCATTATCAGAGTTACCTGCAATGATTACGAAGAAGCCAGGCCCCTTCTTTTCCTTGTCGAGTTGTTTGAAAATCCTTTCATCATCCTCATTGCAGGTGGCAATATTGGCTGCCACCATGGAAACATTAAAGCCCATAAGCTCCATGCATATCTCATTTTCACCCAGCCTGATCTCAGCCTGCCACATCTTTTCCACAGATGGAAAGCTGTAGTAGCGTGCCATCATGTTTTTAGGCACCTCAGCCAGGGTATACTTGGGTGATAACCCCTGGATATCATATTTAGGCGGGCCTGCCCAGTGATAGAGCTTTATAGCGGCCTTGGTAAATACGCCGGGCGTAACCCCCGGCGGCACAGCGCTTGTAAGTATTGCCCTGATGGATGGGCCAGGGCCGTCGCCGCAGAACCACTCGTCAGTTGAGCCTAGGGCCCCTGACCTTACTATCTCGCCTTCAGGTGTAACCCATTCAATGGCAAGATGGTTGCGGTCATCACCGCTTGTGCTCTGGTCAAGGTGACCATGTCCTCTGAGCATGGCTGAACAGTTGCTGCCTGCCCCCTTTACATTAAAATGCAGTCCCTTTTTAAAACACTCTGCCTGGAGCTCTGCTGTAATAACGTAGGGCTCAATAACCGCATACATGTTCTTCTCGTTTATCTCTATTATGCGGTTCATCCTGCGCATATCTAAATAAACAATGTCTTTTTTGAATGAGCCGGTCCAGCCCGTTGATACTGCGCTGAACTGAAGTTTGTATTTGTTACAGGTTTTTATAATAGCCTGAACCTGGGCCGTGTTTTCAGGGAGAACTACCGCCCCCAGATCAGAACCGTGGTATGAAGGCATTATTGCCGGGTCACAGCATATAAACTCTTCACCGACAACATCCTCTAACTCTCTAATAATATCTTTACTTAGAGCCATGTTTATATTCCCCCTTTCCTAGAGTGCTTTTGCTACAAGTTCGACGATATCGTAGACCTTGAGGCTGCTTTCGTTTTCTTCGATCGCCTGAGAGAGTGTCATCTCACACCAGGGGCATGCAGTCACGATCGCCTCTGCGCCAGTTGCTGTGGCCTCGAATATCCTTTCAGTGGCTGTCCATTCTGCAAAATCAGGATTTGATTCTATTACCCCGCCTCCTGCACCGCAGCACCATGCATATTCCCTGATCCTTTCCATCTCAATAAGCTTTACGCCCGGTATGCTCTTTATTATGTCCCGTGGCGGTTCATAGACACCCTTTGTGCCCCTTCTGTATTCCTTTGGCGGATCAAATACAAACCTGTCACCGGGGATCTTTTTGCCCTTGTAATGTCTCCAGGGTTCACCGAGCCTGCCAAGCCTGCACGGGTCATGATATGTAACCACCATGTCAAGGGCCTTTTTGGGTTTAAGTTTACCCTCTTTAATCAGCATATCAATGTACTCTGATATATGAAGCACCGTAAGGTCTCCCTTGAGTTCATATTTATCATAGAGCACCTTGAATGCATGGTATCCATCAGCACAGGCCGTTACAACTGTTTTTATGCCGGCCTTTTTTATCATGGCCATATTCATCTTTGCCTGTTTCAGGAATTCCTTTTCGTAACCCATCTGATAGGCGCGGCCTCCGCAGCAGGTTTCCATGTCGCCAAAAATGCCGAAGTTAACCTTTGCCTTTTTAAGTATCTGGGCTGTTGCCTTTGCAAGTTTGTGCATATCTTTATTGTAGCTTGTAAGACAGCCCACATGGAACAGCACATCAACCTTTTCCTTTGTTGCGTCTTTTAAGTCAAGCCCTTTGGCCCAGTCACCCCTTTTGCCCTGTACAGGCACCATTGTCCCTGTCTTTTTAAGGGTTTTTATTACCCTTTCAAGTTCAGGGTGGGTCTTGCCTTCTGCCACACACTTGATTCTCATTTCATTGATCGGTTCCTGGAGTTCCATATCCATTGCGTAATTACAGGACACACCGCATGCCCCGCACATCTGGCAGTTGTAAACTATATCCAGAAGCTTATCTGTATAATTAAAGCCGTTTTTCAGCCCTGCTGAAATGATATTTGCCCTTCCACCGCCTGAATAGCTGTGAAACTGAAACCTTGATATACTGGGGCATACATATGAAAAATCATAGCTCTTTACCTGCTGCAGGGGGATAAATTTACAGGCTGAACACCGGCAGCACATGTTTACATCGCCCTGATATTGTTCTAATCCCATTTTCGCTACCTCCTTAAATATTTCAAATACTGTTTTGAATATTGACCTAGAAACATACCTTACCCGGATTCATTACATGGTTCGGATCAAATATCTTTTTAATCCGGCGTAATGCATCGGTGGTAGCTGCGTCTCTGTTAAAGATCCAGTTTGCCTCATCACCATATGGCCTTGAGAAAAAGGCACCCATATTCATAAGCCCTTTTGTTGCCATTGATGTTAAATCCTTCACCCTGTCACTCTCTGTATAGCTGTAGGGGTCATAGAACAGGTTGAACTCACAGTGATATCCTGTTCCCTGCACAATGGGCTGTATATAGAGGCCAAGGTCAGTGGGAGAATATCCGATCTCTTCGGACATCTCTTTCATTGCTGCTATCTGACGTTCCATGTGATCATATATGGTCAGGAAGAAGATATCCTGATTTGCCCCCTTGAGGTTGAGTTTCCAGTAAGGATCATCGCCTGGTTTCTGGATCTTTTTGAGCATTGCATCCGCAGATATGAGACCCGCTGATTTAGCGGTATCAAGTCCTATACGCTGGTTCATTACAGCAATATCTTTAATATAGGCAGATATTCTTTCTTCAGGAAAATAATCATAGCCCACAATATTATAAAATAGAATATAGGGAGGAAGTGTCTCTTTTATTCTCTCATAATCTTCAACGTCTGTTGCAAAGAGCGCTGCGAGATTGGTATTGTTTAATATAAAACACTCGGTTACCATCCTGAGCCTTATGAGCCATGACATGAGATCAATGAGCTGATCAAGATCATGGGATGCTGCGAAGAAGGGCTCCTGCATCTTTGGAAGCACCTCGCACCTTATGGACATCCATGTGACAATGCCCATTGTCCCCTGCGCGCCCTGAATAAGCCTGTGCAGTGATGCTGTCCCGGGGCCGTATGGCGCCTTCTGCATTGCTCCTACCTTCCATTGATCCTTAAGTGTGCCAGGGCCTGCTGCCTGCCCTGTCCTGAACTCTTCGCCATTGCCAAAATAGAGCCCTGCGCATGCAAGGGGGTCTGACATGTCCCACTGGTATCCGGGCATCAGAACCGGTTCCCTTTCAAGTATGCTCCCTACCACTGATTTTGATTTTCTGGGAAGGAGAGGCATGTTAAGCCTTAACCCCTCTTTTGTGCAGAGAGGAATGAGCTCTTCATATGTAACGCCCGGCTCCACCATCGCAACCCTGCGGGCGCGGTCAACAAATTCGACCTTTTTCATACCGCTCAGGTCAACAATGATACTGCCGCCATTACCAGGCACAGTATCACCCCTGAAGTGCGGCGCACCTGAGCTTACCGGGACAAGCGGTGTTTTTGTTGAGTTGGCCAGTTCAATAATTTTCTGTACCTCGCCGGCAGTACCAGGTTTTACCACATATGCCGGTCTGACACGGTTTACAAAACTTATGTCACTGGAATATGTCTCCAGGTCTTCTTCCCTGTCAGAGACCTTACCGGTACCTACTATTTTTACCAGTTTTTGTTTGTCTATCATTCTTACCCCCTTTCATGCCTTTTAAATTACTGATTCTGTTAAAAAATACTAAAATTACCGATATCAGATGACATCGAATAAAAGAACTTTTGATCGTAAAAGATTTTACGGGTATTAAAAATACAGAGACTATATAAATAAGTACCTTTGAACAACATGTTCTCCGTTACCTGCCCAATATCGAAAAGGGCATCTATATTGATTTGACCGGATTTATCGTGAGGCGCAATTATGTCGGAGAGCTCTTATATTGTCAAGGTTTTAAGTTCGGTATTCAGAAATAATCTCGATAAAAATGTTTTTGAAGGCGGTATCCCATATCATAAAACCCTTTCGGTCTGTTTTTATAAATGGCGTATGGTGTTTATTTTTGTTATCCTGTCATCCGAATTGGCCGATTACACGATAAGATATTATAAAGGAGAGATATAAACATGAATATGTACCATTGGATCGAACAGATCATATATACAGAGAGAAAAAAGGCCTTACCTATTCTTTCATTCCCTGCGGTTCAGTACCTTTATGTGACAGTAAGGGAGCTGGTTGCAGACAGTAACCATATGGCAATAGGGATGAGGTCTATTGCAGACCATTTTGATATGCCAGCAGCCTTGAGTTATATGGATTTATCGGTTGAGGCAGAAGCATTCGGCGCCCTTACAGTATACGCTGCAGATGAGGTGCCAACAATAATCGGCAGGCTCATTAATAACAGGAATGATGCAGAGGCATTAAAGGTGCCTGATGTAGGCGCTGGTCGTACAGGTGTGAATATAGAAACCATACGCAAGGCCAAGATGCTTATCAGTGACAGGCCTGTTTTTGCGCAGTGTATCGGCCCGTTTTCTCTTACCGGAAGGTTGATGAATGTAAATGATGTTATGATGCACTGCTATGAAGAGCCGGAAATGGTTCATGTGATATTGCGGAAGGCCACAGATTTTATTTTATCATATGCAAAGGCGCTTAAAAAAATTGGGGCCAACGGGATAATACTCGCGGAGCCCCTGGCAGGGCTTCTTTCACCGCCGCTCATAAATGAGTTCTCCACCCCTTATGTACATGAAATTGTCTCTGCCCTGCAGGATAGACATTTTATTGTCATCTACCATAACTGCGGAAATGCTGTGCCCCATCTGCTGGATTCCATAATGGATACCGGCTGCTTTGCCTTTCATTTTGGTGATTCAGTAGATATCAGGGCCATACTTGAAAAGGTGCCACGAAACTATCTTGTGATGGGAAATATCAGCCCGTCAAAGGTCTTCAGGGTAAAAACCACTGAAGAGGTAAGGCTTGAAACACTCAAGCTTTTAAACAGCTGCGGCATGTTTAATAATTTTGTCCTGTCCTCAGGATGTGATATCCCCCCGAACGTGGATCTTGATAATGTGGAGACATTTTTTAAGACGGCAGATGGGTTCTATTACAGGCAGAGTTTGAGGAATGCAATTGCCTGATTTCTGATCGTATAAGTCTAAGGAAAAGGGAAGATCTCATATATGAAAAGGGTCTTCCCTGCATATCTATAAATACCTCTTTTTTATATCCGGAAATAGTAAACCGGCATGTCATCGATATAACAATTTTATGTCAAATATTTGGCAAAAACAAACAATGGATTAACCTCCTAACGGTGTATTCATTGTTATTTCTATTAATAATAACGATATAAAAATAAGATTAACATGGCATGATATATGCAAACAGGGTTTGTTGATCAGAGCAAATCTATTTATAACTAAAATTAAGTCACACGATTTAGATTTTTAATAAATAATTTAATGGAGAATGAAAATGAAAAAGTTAAATCTGGTATTCTGTTTATCTCTTCTGATTATGGCGCAAGGCTTATTTGCTGCAGCCGTGGATCTGGATGGAATTGATATCCACGGCTATGTCAGTCAGGGGTATTTAAAGAGTGATGAAAACAACTATCTTCTCAACTCAAAGGATGGCAGTTTTGAATTCACGGAACTGGGTATAAATTTTTCAAAAGAGTTTGATAAATTAAGAGTAGGATTGCAGCTCCTTTCAAGGGATATGGGGGAATTCGGGAATAATGAGATTAAACTAGACTGGGCCATGGGCGATTATCATTTTAAAGATTATCTTGGTTTCAGGGTGGGCAAGGTAAAAATCCCTGTAGGATTCTACAACGCGGGGAGAGATGTGGACATGCTTCGTCTACCTGTTATGCTCCCTGCAGCCATATATGATGAAGGGGGTCGTGACACTGTGAATGCTTTTCAGGGGGCCGGGATTTATGGAGTTATAACTCCCAAGGTTATAGGAGAATTTGATTACGAATTGTACTATGGCACTATCAATAATCCTATTGATTCGATCTATATAAAAGGTGCCCAGGAAAAAATAACATCAGAATTCCCTGCAGGCACCTCCTCAGAAATCAACTCCCTTACGACAAAGTACATAGCAGGTGGAGCTTTACGTTGGACCCCACTGGATGGGCTCAGGTTGGGATTTACCTATTCCAAAAGTGAACTGGATGTAAACGGCACAGTAACCAACCCCATTTTTCAATACCTATTCGGAGCCACTTCAACTACTGTTCTCATGGATCTAGAATCTATACGCAGTGTGGGTTCGCTTGAATATACATGGGATGATTTCACCTTTGCAGCGGAATATGTATCTGCTGAGCTCACACATAAGGGTGTTGTTGTAGGGATGGGGCCAAGCCCGGCACAGAGTGTTACAAGTATCGGATGGTATTTGCAGGGAAACTATCAAATTGATGAAAAGTTTGCAGTGGGCCTGTATTATTCTGAATTTTATGCAGATAAAAATGACAAGCATGGAACGACCCTGGTAGAAAATTATGCTGCATGGCAGAAGGAAATAGTCCCTTCTTTGCGATATGATATCTCGGATAATATGATTGTCAAAGGAGAAGTTCATTTTATAGACGGTGTTGCCCAGGTTTATAATTTCAACAACCCGGATGGAAGAGAAAAAGACTGGGTTCTGTATGCGCTTAAGGCAACATACAGTTTTTAACCTGGATATCGGGAAATAGAATGCATGTGATAAACCAGGAATTAACAGCAGAAAACTGAAGATGACAATTCAGTGCGGTCACAATTTCTGGAATAAAAATGACATATACGAACATTCTCAAAATATGGAGAAAAAAATGAAATCGATTATTGCCACATTATTTTTTATATTTTTCTATACAGGTTCTGCAGTAGCCTCTGAATACATTATTATCGCAAACGAGTCAGTGCAGGGCGATGCGATCAGCAATAATGACGCAGCGCAGATATTTATAGGGAAAAAAAGGGCCTGGGAAAATGGAGATACTATTGTTCCGGTTACCTTGACCAACGGCACCACGCATGAAAATTTTTTAAAAGAAGTAGTAAACAAAAGTCCACTGCAATTCAAAACCTATTGGAAAAATGTGGTATTTACTGGCAAGGGCCAGGCTTTAAAGAATTTTGATTCTGAAAGTGACCTGGTTTCATTTGTCGTGAACACAAAAGGGGCTATCGGGTATATCTCTAGCAATACACAATGTTCAGGTGCCAAGATATTAACAATCAGATAAAACCGCTGTTACAGATTGACAGTAACAATCTTTTACTAGCGCTATGCAGGTTAAGGGAGAGTAAATGTTTAATTCCATAACGATCTCAAAAAAAATATGGATTTGCCTGGGTATTCTGATTTTAGGCTATTTTTCATCAAATGTTTTTGGATTTATTAACAGCAGGAAGACAGTTTTCAGTTTGAGAAATGTTTCTGAGTATATATTCCCTGCTTCCCGTTTAAGCCAGGAGGCGCTTACATCTTTTAACGATCAGATTAAGGGATATAATGATGCGATTTTAACAGGAGATGAAACCCTGTTTAAAGCCACCGAGGAAAAGGCGGACAAGGCAAAAGAGTCGCTCAAGTCAATAGCTTCTCTACCCGGAATCAATGGAGATATATCCAAAAAGATAGACGATGCAATTGAAAGCCTGAGTCTGTTTACAGCATCAGCACAATCCATATATTTAGCCATGGCAACAAACTCTGCCGATGCAGAAAAAGAGGGAGAGGCAGCGCTCCTAGCAAGGAAGACAGAAGAATTGAGAGCGGCATTTATCTCTTTTACCAATCTCTTTGTAGAGGAACTGAAGAAAGAGTTGACCACGACGGGAGAGTCTGTAAGAGAACAACAGACTTTAAATATGTGGGCTTTTCTTTTTATTGTCATTATTGTCTGTACCCTAACGACTTTTATATCTGCCAGGTTTATAACCTATCCGATTAAAAAGACAATTGAAGTAATGAAGGAAATTGCAGATGGAAACCTGACCAGGAGACTTGAAATAAAAAGCCGTGATGAAATTGGCGAAATGGGTAGTTCCTTTAATGCTTTTATCGAAAAGCTTGAAAAAATGATCTTTGATATTTCCAGGAATGCCGATGAATTAAAAGGGTCGGCATATAATCTTAATGAGTTGTCAGTCAGCCTCCAGTCAGGCGCCAATCAAATGACCAAAAAGTCAAATGCGGTTACATCCTCTTCAGAAATCATGAGTGATAATCTTATCTCAGTTGCTTCGGCCATAGAACAGGCGAGTAACAACGTCAATTCAATGGCAGATGATACAAGAAAAATGAGCGACACGGTTACTGAAATTGCAAAAAATTCCGAGACTGCAAAAAATGTCACAACAGATGCAGTGGAAAAGACAAAGGCTGCATCTATTAAAGTAGGCGAACTTGGCATTTCCACAAAAGATATAGGCAAGGTTACTGAAGCGATAACAGAAATATCCGAGCAGACTAATTTACTTGCGTTAAATGCCACAATAGAAGCCGCACGTGCAGGCGAAGCCGGCAAGGGATTCGCTGTTGTCGCCACAGAAATAAAACAACTGGCAGCCCAGACTGCAAATGCAACCCAGGAGATAAAAACTAAAATAGAACAGATACAGCTTTCCACTGCTGAAACTGTTACTCAAATCGATGAAATTGCGCAGGTCATTGATAATGTAAATTCGTCAGTCACTATAATAAACACTGCTGTAGAAGATCAGTCAATGACTACACAGGAATTTGCAGATAAATTAAAAGATACCGCCCTTGGAATCAGAGAGATAAATGATAATATCTCAAGCAGCTCTATTTCATCCAAAGAGATATCTTCAGACATACTTGATATGGATAAATCAGTAAACGAGTTTTCGATCAGCAGTCATGATGTGAGTACTAATACCCAGGAGCTTTTTAAGCTGGCAGAGAAGCTAAAAAAAGTGGTTGATAAATTTGTCATTTCAGACTTCAAAGAGAATAATGATCCGGTATCATATGTTTAAAAATAATAGGCCCATATCCGTGGAGATATGAGCCTGTGTAAACGTTGAGGTTATGGATGATCAAAGACCATCTGCTGTACCTCTACGCCGGTTATCGCCCCCAATTTTTGTGTAAATTTTTTGAATGAGGCATTGCTGCCAACATATTCAACCAGCAGGAGACCATTGGGTCCTCCTTTTGCGCCGGGCTCATGCAGGCCCAACCGTGTCTTGATATATTTACCAAATTCAGTCAATACCTCCTGCACCTGTACCGCATGCTTTAACCTCTTTGTAATATGAATCCCGCAAATAAGATGTTTGGACTTGGCCATGATGTTACCTCCTGATGAATGGGTTGTTTTTGATAAGACTTGATAACCTCAGTTTTATTGAATCTGTTCACACATACTTAATGGTTGGAATTTTAAATTATATTTTTGATTAAGACAAACTTATTTTGTATTAACACCCTGTATTATCCTGAGGACGCTGCAACTTACCAAATAAATACGATCCTTTTCTTCTACAAAATCAATTTCAACAGCAGGAGTTATATTTAATTTCTCACGAATCTTCTGTGGGATAGTGACTTGCCCTTTGTTGTAACTCTCATATGTTGTCTCCAGTAATAAGTAATACCGGGAATAGCAATACTGTCAATATTTTTTGTCAAACGATGCTGATTACCGCCCTGGAAAGCGTTTTAGCCCGGTCCGGCAGATTAGCGGTTATGAATTTCCATTGATTGTTTTACTTACATTGCTTTTGAATGAACCAACAAGCACTGGTTTGAATGAGTTATGTGAATTTGGTATTGCTCTCATAATTTTTGTATTTTTCTTGCGAATTTTGCCAACCATTCCTTCAGTTCTGAAACCAAATATTGGAACTTTTTTAACCCCAGTTTTCAAACGCTCTATGGATGTGTCTACAGAGACTTCGTATGATATTTCAAAAGGCTCTTTGCCAAATATAAACTGAATAAAATGATTCATAGTATGATTTCATAACGCCTTTCTCACCTGACGGTGTGGAGCGGCCAGCGGAACACCGGTCAGGTGCAGAAAAATGTTAGCGCTTTATTTAATCGTATCCAAAAACCTAAAGCTGTCTTTATGCTTATCTATCCCGAATAAAAATAATTGACCAAGCTTTTTATCCCACTGTTGCTCCGCCAAGTTATGGATTTTCCTATTTTCAATCCCTATGTAGCCTAATTTCTTGACCCCTTCCTTCGGATTAGGCTTGTAGGTGATTGTTGAAGGGGGCATAAGGTCGAATCTATCGAGAGGAAAAAATGGTTCGACATCATCTGGATCATTGAAGGCTAAACCAAATAAGATATTGCCATTACTGAAATTGTCGTTAATTCTTCTGAATAAATCGCGTATATTAACACCGCCACGATGAGATATGGCGGCACTGGAAAATGTATCCAATTTAGGAAAACCATGCTTTTCGTTTTTAACATAGCAATTATTATAGACTGCCTCCCAATAATCAAAAGGAGATTTACTTGATTCCCTTGCAAATTCTTGAAGTGAAAGCCAATAATTTTTAAGTTCATTGATGCCTTCTCTTAGATTTTCTAATGCGTTTTCTTCATTGCCCTTTCTACGCTGCTTTCCTTCCACCAGAAGGACATCTCCTTTCGATGAAAAAGCGAGAAGATCAGGTCTGCAATCGCCTTTTGGGCGAAAGTTACAAAGAATGAAAACTTTTTCTTTCTGAAAATTGCGAAAAAATGGATATTCAGATAGGCGGCCATTCAATATCATATTCGCGAACGGATACACAGTGAGATATCTTTCCCTTTGGCCTGTCAAAAGGCTTCCATGAGTTAGGAAAGCGATTGCATCTGATTTCACAGAACCAATTTGCCATTCAAGAGAATTCTTATATCCCATAATGAGCGTATCCTTCCTTCCTTTTTGTCATTTATCAAAGCTGTTGCAAAAAAGTTCGTCTTCAATTGAGCTTCTTCATCTTTAATGCCACGCTAACTAAGAAATCAGCCGCTAGGTTTTTGTGTCCGCTGAATTTTCATGTTGGGTTTCCACATAAAAAATATTTTAAAAATCATCATGCAGCTGAGTTTTTATATAAGAAGCCAATTCATCAATTGGATTTGAAATATTGACTTTTACAAAATCCTGAGTTTGTTTCACTGCTGTTTCTTTATATACACTAAGCTCTTCAAGTGACCATTTCTCTTCAGGCCGTTTAATATGTGGTATTGGATGATGATAAATTTTATCCGATAATTCTTCTAGTTTTTTTGTATATGGAAATAATGCATTGATAAGCCCTACGGTTTCAAATAAACTCTGCTTTTCACGTGCTAGCCCGATCGCTTGATCTTCACTTTTTTTCATCCACCTTAGTGCCTCCTCCTGATTTATTGAGTCCTTAGGGCTACCTTCTAGTTTCCATCGGTATTCATGAAAATCCGAATTTATAAATGACTCAAAGCGTGAAACATATAACTGAGAAATGATAACATTTTGTCCAATAAGCTTGCTATAAACCTTTTGCCTACTTTGATAATCATTAAGCCTGATTTGGGCAGAAAGCCCCCAATAGTAGGTCAGATAGCTACTCACAATGGCAATTAAAAGGGTCATTAATGATGATACTATAATAGTTTTCCATTTCGAATTGTTATTGTCTTTTGACATACTATCTCCCTTTTTTGACACCCACTTTAAATAACGAGCCGGCGAGTTTTTCCGCCGGTAACGTTGATTTGGAGGTTATGGATTATCACTTTGTTTAATTATTTTAGCCTGAACTGAAAATAGGTTTAACCCAGCTTTTAAAATATTTTTTTTCGCTTTTTCTTTTATTTCATACCCCAAGGTATGGGCATAAGACTTTTCAACTTTAAAGATATTGTCATTTGCTTTATGGCATGTAACAACTTTTCTAGTAGCCTCTCCTGCTTCATGGATTATAAATTTCCTTGCTAAGTTATTGCTATTAAAATTTTTATAAAATACTGAAGGATCTTCTATTTTCCATATGTACTCTAATTCTATAGTTAACCATTTTTTATCTAAAGTTGGGATTTCATGGGTTTCTATTTCTTGAAAATTATATTTTTTGAAATAGTGAGTTTTCTGAATAAACGGCATTTTAAAGTATTCACCAGGAACCTTGTATGTTTTCCCTGTAAGTTCGCCGAACTGTGTAATAACAACCAAATCATCCTCTTCGACAATGAACCGCCCATTTACATAAGATACAGCAATAAGGGC
Source organism: Desulfatiglans sp. (assembly GCA_012513605.1). Lineage (NCBI taxonomy): Bacteria > Pseudomonadati > Thermodesulfobacteriota > Desulfobacteria > Desulfatiglandales > Desulfatiglandaceae > Desulfatiglans > Desulfatiglans sp. The sequence continues at coordinate 35,236 of JAAZBV010000064.1, forward strand.
TAGTAAAAATATAACTATAGAAATATATTTCATATTCAAGTTCCTTCCATAATCGACGGCGCTGACCAGTGGCGCGAGGATTGCTGGGCCGAAGGCACATGCAATCCCGTGACATCTGAGTCCAGTGCCTTGTTCTGGCGCAAGGCGCCGGGACAAGGTGCTTGACGGAGTCAGCGCCGTCGATTCACGGCGACGCAGTCGCCGTGAACATGCCAATAACCAGCCATGTAGTTTATGGTCTGGTTAATTGGGCTGGTTAACATTATTTCGAGGTTATTATGGAACTTATTAAGGTTTTGAATCATCGTGAGTATCCGAGGTCATGGATTCGTTACTGTGTTGAATTATTTGTTGTGTCGTTTGTCC